>NZ_JBEZJZ010000040.1:0-62969 GCF_040651455.1 Streptomyces sp. NPDC048483 | reverse complement strand
CCTCGCCTACACCGACCCCGCCGCCGCCGCCGCCCTCGCCCTGGCCACCGCGGTGCTCACCTCGCTCGGCCGGCAAACCAAAAAGCCGTTGCCCCGCGAGGATCCTCGCGGGGCAACGGCTTACATGGGATGAGTGGAGATGGCGGGAATCGAACCCGCGTCCAACGGTGCGGAATCAGGGCTTCTCCGAGTGCAGTTCGCTGCGATTTTCTCAGCCCCGGAGATCACGCGAACAAGTCTCCGACGGGCTCAGTCACTGTTTGATTTCCTTCTGGGCCCCGTGACCGGGTCTAGAAGTTTAGTCCCCTAGCTGATGCCAGGATCCGGGTCGGGAACAGCCCCGGGCTGACACTTCGCAAGTCGCTACTTAGGCAGCGAGGGCGAAGGAATCGCGCTTGGTGTTGGCGATTATTGGTTGCGACATATGGTTAACGAGATCATTGCCGCTTCCTCGACTCGCTTCCCCTGCTTCGACATCCGCTGTCGAAACCGATCATCCCCATGTTGATTTATCAAGGCGGCACCTACACCACGGTGCCCGCACCCTCCGTGGGGTGCTGAGCCATCGTACGTGAACAACGCACGACGTTGCCAGCGCATTCCCTTGCCGGCGACGTACGGTCCGCCGGCGCCCGGCCTCAGGCCCGCTGGCGTCGCCGGGCCGAGGAAATGGCGCGGTCCGACTCGCGGCGGTCCTGCTGTTCGCGGAGGGTCTGGCGCTTGTCGTATTCCTTCTTGCCCTTGGCCAGTGCGATCTCGACCTTGGCGCGGCCGTCCTTGAAGTAGAGGGCCAGCGGCACGATCGTGTGGCCGCTCTCCTGGATCTTCGATTGGAGCTTGTCGATCTCATGGCGGTGCAGCAGCAGCTTCCGCTTGCGGCGGGCGCTGTGGTTGGTCCAGGTCCCCTGGGCGTATTCGGGGATGTGGACGTTGTGCAGCCACGCCTCATTACGGTCGATCTGGACGAATCCGTCCACCAGTGACGCCCGGCCCTGCCGTAGCGACTTCACCTCGGTGCCGGTCAGCACCAGGCCACACTCATAGGTGTCCAGAATGTGGTAATCGTGCCGCGCCTTCTTGTGCTGCGCCACGAGCTTGCGCCCGGGGTCCTTGTCCTTACTCTTTTGCTTGGTCTGCTTAGTCATGGTGCCGCCATTTTCGCACTACGTACTGGTGCCGAGGCCACTCAATACTGTGCGGGCCCGTTTTTCCGCGCCGTCCCCGGCGACCAGGTCGGGGGAGATGCCCCGGCCGTCGACGACCTGGCCGGAGGGAGTGCGGTAGTGGCCGACGGTGAGCTCGGCGACCGAGCCGTCGGGGAGGCGGCTGGGCATCTGGACCGAGCCCTTGCCGAAGGTCGGGGAGCCGACGACGATCGCCCGGCCGCGGTCCTGCAGGGCGCCGGCCAGCAGTTCGCCGGCGCTCATCGTGCCGCCGTCGACGAGGACGACCAGCGGGATGCGGGTGCTGCCGCCACGGTCGGCGTACAGGGCGCGCTGGCTGCCGCGGACGTCGTACGTGGCCACCAGGCCGCCGTCCAGGAAGGCGGAGGCGGCGGCGACGGCCTCGGTGACCAGGCCGCCGGCGTTGCCCCGCAGGTCGAGCAGCAGGCCGGCGTGCGGGGAGGCGCGGCGCACCGCCTGGCGGACCGCTTCGCCGGTGCCCTGGGAGAACGCGGCGACCTTGATCCGGGTCGGGCCGCGCCCGCCGGCCGGGCGGTCGACGGTGACGTTCTGGGTTCTCAGACGGGTGCGGTGCAGGGTCGCGGTCCAGTGCCGGGGGCCGCGCTGGAGGTCGAGCCGTACGGAGCTGCCGGCGCCCTCGGCGGGGCGGCGGGCGTCGCCGCGCAGCCAGGCGACGGTCTCGGTGACCGGCCGGCCCCGCACGGCCCGGCCGTCGATCGCGCGCAGCCGGTCGCCGGCGGCGATGCCCGCCCGCGCGGCGGGGCCGTCGGGCTGGACCCGGGACACCCGGATCCGGCCACCGTCGGCCTGCCGCACCCACAGTCCGACGCCCACGTAGGAGCCGTCCAACTGCTGCTGGAAGTCGCGGAACTCGCCGGGGGTGTAGATCGCCGACCAGCGGTCGCCGCTGCGGCTGACGACGTCGGCGGCGGCCTGTGAGCCGGACTTGCCGTCCTCTATGGCCTGGGCCGCGGCGCGTTCGACGGCCGCGTGGTCGGCGGTGCGGCTCTTGGGGGCGGCGGCGACCGTGTTGCCGGACTCCGGCCGCTCCACGGCGCCCTCGGCCCGCTCGCCCCAAGTGCCGGTCGCCACACCCGTGGCGAGCACACTCGCGAAGATCAACGTCAGGGCTGCCCCACGGCGAATGCGGCGGGGCGGGTCGTACGAACACGGGCCCGACATGCCGGTGAGTCTAGGCGACAAAGGGGCGCCGTACGGCAAGTTGACCGTACGGCGCCCCTTGGCAAAGCTCACACCTTGAGGTACTTGCGCAACGCGAAGAACGCGGCGAGGGCGGGCATCAGCAGGCCGATCAGGAGGACCAGCGGCAGTACCTGTGCCACCGAGTCCCAGCCGATGAAGTTGATGACCTGGATCTTCTTGGCCAGCCAGTTGTTGATGAGGATGCCCTTGCCGGCGACGATCAGCACGCAGGCGAAGCCGGCGCCGAGCAGGCCGGCGATGGCGGCCTCCAGGATGAACGGCATCTGGATGTAGAAGCTGGACGCGCCCACCAGGCGCATGATCCCGGTCTCCCGCCGCCTGCTGAACGCCGACACCCGGACGGTGTTGACGATCAGCATCAGCGCAACGATCAGCATCAGCCCCATCACGCACAGCGCGGCGATGTTCATGCCGTTGAGGAGGTTGAACAGCGGCTCAACGGTGTCGCGTTGGTCCTGCACCTCCTGGACGCCGGGCCGCTCGGAGAACGCCGACTTGATCACGTCGTACTTCGTGGGGTCCTTGAGCTTGACCCGGAAGGACTCCGGCAGCTGGTCGGGCGTCACCAGTCCGGCGACGGGCGTGTCACCGAACTGCTCCTTGTAGTGCTTGTATGCCTGGCCGCTGGTCTCGTGATGCACGTTCTGCACGATCGGCAGCCGGTGCAGCTCGGCCAGGATGTCGTCCTTCTGCTGCCCGGTCGCCGCACCCTTGGCGCAGTTGGCACCCGTGTCGGCGTCGTTCTTGTTGCAGAAGAAAATGGAGACATTGACCTTGTCGTACCAATAGCCCTTCATCGTGCTGACCTGGTCGCGCATCAGCAACGAGGCCCCGAACAGGCCGAGCGAGAGGGCTACGGAGACGATGACGGCGAACGTCATCGTGAGGTTTCGGCGGAGACCGACGCCGATCTCCGACAGGACGAACTGGGCGCGCATGGCGTCCTCTCAGTAATGGTTGCCGTACACGCTTAGTGCTGGTAGCCGTACACGCCGCGCGACTGGTCGCGGACGAGTCGGCCCTTTTCGAGTTCCATGACGCGCTTGCGCATCTGGTCGACGATCTGCTGGTCGTGGGTGGCCATGACCACCGTCGTACCGGTCCGGTTGATCCGGTCCAGCAGCTTCATGATGCCGACCGAGGTCTGCGGGTCGAGGTTGCCGGTGGGCTCGTCCGCGATGAGCAGCATCGGGCGATTGACGAAGGCCCGCGCGATGGCGACGCGCTGCTGCTCACCACCGGAGAGTTCACCGGGCATACGGTCCTCTTTGCCGCCGAGGCCGACGAGTTCGAGGACCTCGGGGACCGTCTTGCGGATCTGCCCGCGCGGCTTGCCGATGACCTCGAGCGCAAAGGCCACGTTCTGCCCCACCGTCTTGTTGGGGAGCAGCCGGAAGTCCTGGAAGACGGTGCCCACCTGGCGCCGCATCTGCGGGACCTTCCAGTTGGACAGTTTCGCGAGGTCCTTGCCCAGTACGTGCACGGCGCCATGGCTGGCGCGCTCCTCGCGCAGGAGCAGGCGCAGGAAGGTGGACTTACCGGAGCCCGAGGAACCCACCAGGAAGACGAACTCGCCGCGCTCGATCTCCAGGGAGACATCCCTGAGAGCGGGGCGGTTCTGCTTCGGGTAGGTCTTGGAGACGTTGTCGAATCGGATCACTGATGCACCACGGTCGACCTGGGTAGGGGCACGGGTTGCCGTGTTGCGGCTCCCGTCGGTGTGCGTGACCATACGCGAACCTCGTGTTGCGGCGTAGTCGCCGTGGGGGGTTGGTGCGTTTATTCACGACATCCAGCCGGACATTCCCGTCATCCGGGCGGCGATCACGGCCTTGGGGCCGGGCAAAAGGAACACAATTCCGCGGGGCGCGCCGTTCGGCCGG
Organism: Streptomyces sp. NPDC048483; assembly: GCF_040651455.1. Lineage (NCBI taxonomy): Bacteria > Bacillati > Actinomycetota > Actinomycetes > Kitasatosporales > Streptomycetaceae > Streptomyces > Streptomyces sp. NPDC048483. The sequence continues at coordinate 58,678 of NZ_JBEZJZ010000040.1, read as the reverse complement.
GAAGCTGGCACAGTGGTAGGGGGAACCAATGCGCCTCCCGGTGCGTTGGCGCAGTGAAGAAGGAGGTCGCATGACGTACGACCGATTGGTGTGCGCCAGCTGCGCGGCCCCTGTGAGCGAGGGCCGCTGCCCTGTGTGCCGGGCCAGCAGGGAACGACTTCAGCAGCAAGAGGGCATATTCGGCCAGCTCAGCCCCGTGATGCTGGTGGTCCTGCTGATCGCGCTGATCGCGGTCGCGGCGCTGCTCCACCAGGCCGTCTGACCGCCTGAGCCGTCCGGGCCCGCCGGGGCCGGTACGCGGGGCGGAGCGCCAAAAGCGCGGGGCAGGTTCTGTTACGTCACCGAGTGCGACCGGTCGTGTGCGCAGCGGCGGGGATGTGTGGGTGAACGCCGATGGGCCCGGGGTGCTGGCTGCACCCCGGGCCCATCGTTTGCTGCATGTCAGCGTCAGGCCGCGGCCGCGCCGCCACCGTTCTTGTTGATCAGACGGGGCAGCAGACGGAAGCCGACACCGCCCGCGATCATCGTCGCCGCGCCGATCAGCAGGAAGGTGGTGCCGGAGGAACCGGTCTCGGCCAGCTCCCCGCCCTTCGGCTGCTGCTTGGGCTGGCCGGGGGTGTCGGACATGCCTTCCTTGCCCTCGCCCGGCTGCTCGATCGGCTTGGAGCCCTCGTTGTCGGTGCCGGTGCCGGTGCTGTCGCCACCAGTGGTGTCGTCGCCGCCGGTGGTCTGGCCGCCGGTGTTCTGGCCGCCGGTGTCCTCGCCGCCGGTGGTCTGGCCGCCGGTGTCCTCGCCGCCGGTGGTCTGGCCACCGTCGTCCTGGCCGCCGGTGTCCTCGCCGCCGGTGGTCTGGCCGCCGCTGTTCTGGCCGCCGGTGTCCTCGCCGCCGGTGGTCTGGCCGCCGCTGTTCTGGCCGCCGGTGTCCTCGCCGCCGGTGGTCTGGCCACCGTCGTCCTGGCCGCCGGTGTCCTCGCCGCCGGTGGTCTGGCCACCGTCGTCCTGACCGCCGGTGTCCTCGCCGCCGGACTGGCCGCCGTCGACCAGGCCGCCGAGGGCGCCGCCGGTGGAGTCGTCGCCGCCGGAGTCGCCGCCGGTGTCACCACCGGAGTCGCCACCACCGAACAACCCGCCGATGATGCCGCCGATGATGCCGCCGTCGTCCTGGCCGGAGCCCGGGCCACCGGTCTCGGCCGCAGAGGCGGCACCGGCGGCGGTGAGCGACGCACCCGCCGCGATCACCGCACTGGCTGCAATGCGCGCTACGCGCAGCCGCGTCTTCTTCGTCATGTACTGCTACCCCCAGTAGCTGAACTCGTCATTGGAGCACCGCTGTACGGGGCGACGAGCTTTGATGGGGGTACGCGAGTCACGGCCCCGCACAGGCGGGCAGGCCACTCAACTCCCCGTTCATACACGCGCCCCAGACATACGCATGCCGCGCTCAGCCTTCCCAGTTCGGCCAACATCGTCAAGGTCGAATAAAGTCCCGATGCCCGAATTGCTAGCGGTTGGGCGATACATGGACATACGACTGTGACCAAACCGCCGCAGCGAAAAACAACTGCCTCCACAAGGGAGACAGTTGTTTTGATACCAGGAGTGCTACTTCTCCTGCTGCTTGCGCCAGCGGATGCCGGCCTCCAGGAAGCCGTCGATGTCGCCGTCCAGGACGGCGGACGGGTTGCCGACCTCGAACTCGGTGCGCAGGTCCTTGACCATCTGGTAGGGGTGCAGGACGTACGAACGCATCTGGTTGCCCCAGGAATTGCCGCCGTCGCCCTTGAGGGCGTCCATCTTGGCCTGCTCCTCCTGGCGGCGGCGCTCCAGGAGCTTGGCCTGGAGGACGTTCATCGCGGAGGCCTTGTTCTGGATCTGCGAGCGTTCGTTCTGACAGGAGACAACGATGCCGGTCGGCAGGTGCGTCAGCCGGACCGCGGAGTCCGTGGTGTTCACACCCTGGCCACCGGGGCCGGAGGAACGGTAGACGTCGACCCGCAGGTCGGACTCGTCGATCTCGACGTGGTCGGTCTTCTCGACGACGGGCAGCACCTCGACACCCGCGAAGGAGGTCTGGCGGCGGCCCTGGTTGTCGAACGGCGAGATGCGCACCAGGCGGTGCGTGCCCTGCTCGACGGAGAGGGTGCCGTAGGCGTACGGAACCTGGATCGCGAAGGTGGTCGACTTGATGCCGGCCTCTTCGGCGTACGAGGTCTCGTACAGCTCGGTCTTGTAGCCGTGGCGCTCGGCCCAGCGCAGATACATCCGCTGGAGCTTCTCGGCGAAGTCGGCGGCATCCACGCCACCGGCCTCGGCGCGGATGTTGACCAGCGCCTCGCGGGCGTCGTACTCGCCCGACAGCAGCGTGCGGACCTCGAGCTCGTCGACCGCCTTGCGGACGGATTCGAGCTCCGTCTCGGCCTCGGCGCGGGCGTCCTCGTCGGCCTCGGCCTCGGCGAGCTCGAAGAGCACCTCGAGGTCGTCGACCCGGGCGCGCAGCTCCTCGGCCCGGCGCAGCTGGCCCTGGAGGTAGGACAGCCGGCTGGTGATCTTCTGGGCGTTCTCCACGTCGTCCCACAGGGACGGCGCCGCGGCCTGCTCCTCGAGCACGGCGATATCGGCCCTCATCTTGTCGAGGTCCAGGACGGCCTCGATCGACCCCATGGTCGAGGAGAGGGACTTCAGCTCTTCGGATACATCGACGACTGCCACGCACCCAGCCTAACGGCTACCGCCGTCAGTGTGTCCCGGCCGGGGCGCCCGGACCCTCCCGTGCCTTGGGCCACGGGCACGGGGAGGGTCCGGGGGCACTCAGGGGACGTCGGACCGGTGAACGCCGGGCCTGGCATCACCCGGCTCGTCGCCGCCCGAGACGGCCCAGCAGCCGAGGCCGATCGCCACGAGGACCGCGGCGCCGACCGCGCCGAGCTTCATCCGGCGGCGGCGCACCGCCTCCGCGGAGGAGCGGTGCCGGGCCGAGCCGGCCCGCCGCTCGCCGGGGACCCTGGGCGTACGGGCGGTGCCGTGGGCGCCGCCCGCCAGCTCGTCCGGGCCCGGGACACGCATGCTCGTATGGGTCTCCCGGTTGGAGTCCGGCGCCGCCCCCTGGACGAGCGGGACCGCGCCGCGCGGCGGGGTGTCCTCGGCCGGGGCGGCCGGCGGGTAGTCGCGGCCCCCGGTGGCCGCCGCGCCCTCCGTGTCGTCCTCCGGCTGCTCGCTGTCGGGCTCGTCGATGTCCAGCGGCGGGATGCCCGCCAGGCCCGGCAGCAGCTCGCGCAGCCGGGCGGCGAGCTCGGGGGCGCGCAGCCGGGAGGCGGGCGCCTTGGCCAGGCACTGCAGCAGCAGCTGCCACAGCTCGTCGGGGATCCCTGGCAGCGGGGCGACGCTCTCGGTGACATGGCGGCGCAGCACTGCCCCGGGGTGGCCGCCGCCGAAGGGGGTGAAGCCGGCGAGCAGCTCGTACAGCACGGTCGCCAGGGCATAGACGTCCACGGAGGCGCGCGGGGGCAGGCCCTCGATGATCTCCGGGGCGAGGTAGTCGGGGGTGCCGATGACCTTGGTCGAGCGGAGCGGGACGGAGGTCCCCCCGGCCGGAGGCTGGGCGAGGGTTCTGCGGGGCGAGTCCACCAGGCGTGCGATGCCGAAGTCGGTGAGCAACGCGGGGTGCGCGCCACCGGGGCCGAGCGCGCCCTGCATGTCCAGGAGGACGTTCTCGGGCTTGACGTCGCGGTGCACGATCCGTTCGGCGTGCGCGGCGGCGAGGCCGTCGGCGACGTCGGCGACTATGGCGACGGCGGCCTCCGGGGCCAGCCGGCGCTCGCGCTCCAGGCGGGTGCGCAGGTCCGTACCGCGTACGAGGTCCATGACCAGCGCCAGGTCGTTGCCGTCGACGACAAGATCGCGGACGCCGACGACATGCGGGTGCTCCAGGCTCAGCAGCGCCGTCCGCTCCTGTACGAAGCGGCCGACGAGCTCCTGGTCGGAGGCGAGATCCTCACGCAACAGCTTGATGGCCACGGCCCCTTCGGGACCCTCGCCCAGCCATACCGTGCCGGCACTGCCGCGCCCCAGGATCTGGTGGGCGGTGTACCGGCTGCCGATCTTCCGTGCCAAAACTGCTCCGACGTGTCGGGCCCCCGAGCGTCCTGCAGGGGCTGAAGTTGGCGTCAAAGCTACGCGGGCGCCAAGGGGTTCAGTGCCCCCGACGGCCACAACCTTCACTTCTGTGCGCGAAATCGCCCATCAGATATCGACAAATCCACAAGGCGGGCAGCGGAACGGCCGGCAACACCAGGTGCGCCGGCCGTCCGTCAGCAAGGGATCAGGGGATCAGGGCTTGGCGTCGTTCACTCCTTGGACGAAGTCCTTCACGCTGGTGATGATGTCCCCGATCTGGGCGAAGAAGCCCTTGGTGGTGCCGATCCACTCCTGGAGCGGGGTCAGCTCCCAGATCAGCCAGCTCGCGACGAACAGGATGAGCAGGGTGAACAGGCAGCCCTTGAGGCAGCCCAGGCCCGGGATCTTCATCGGGTTGGCGCTGCGCTGCCGGGGCTCGCGGCGGGGCCGGGGCTCCGGGGCGGGCGGGCGCTGCGGCTCGTAGCGCTGCGGCGGGGGCTCCTGGCGGCGCTGCGGGGCCGGGCGCTGCGGGGCGGGGCGCTGCTGCTGGGCGTACGGCGGCGGCTGCTGGCCGTACGGGGCCTGCTGCTGGCCGTACGGGGGCTGCTGCTGCGGGCCGGGACGGCGCTGGGGGCGGCGGCGCAGCGGGTCCTCGTTCGGGTCCAGGTACTGCACCTGGGTCTGTTCGTTGCGGTCGCGGGCGGCGCGCAGCTGGGACTCCCAGGGATGCGGACCCTCGGGCTCCTGGGGGCCACCTGGGGGCGCGCCCGTGGGCATCGAGGGCAGCACGCTGGTGGCCCCGGCCGGGTCGTACGAACCGGCGTTGGAAGGCAGGACCTGGGTGGGGTCGGCGTCGCCCGTGCCGTGGCCGCCGTCGGCGCCCGTACCGGGGACCGTGGCGGGCGCCGGGTCGGGGGCGAGCAGCGCGGCGACGCCGAGTGCGGCCTCGGCCGCCGCCGGGGTGGCGTGCACGCCGACGCCGGCCGCGACGGTGCGCAGCGCACGGGCGAGGTTCTCGGCGCTGGGCCGCTCCTCGGGGCGCTTGCGCAGACAGCGCTCTATCACCGTCCACAGCGGCTCGGGGAGCGTGCTGGGGCGGCGCGGCTCCTCGCTCAGGTGGCGGTGCAGCACCTCCAGAGCGGTCGAGCCGGCGAACGGCGGACGGCCGGTGACCAGCTCGTAGAGCAGGATTCCGGCGCCGTAGATGTCCACGGCGGAGGTCTGCGGACGGCCCTCGGCGGACTCCGGCGCCACATAGGCGGGGGTGCCGACGAACTCATGGGTGCGGGTCAGGCCCGGGGAGTCGGCCAGACGGGCGATGCCGAAGTCGGTCAGCATCGGGTGCATCTCGCTGCTGCCGTCCGAGCCGGCGAGCAGGACGTTGGCGGGTTTGAGATCCCGGTGGACGACGCCGTCGGCATGGCTGACCGCCAGGGCGTCGGCGATCTGCGCGGTGAGCAGGGAGGCGGCCACCGGGCTGAAGGGGCCGTTGTCGCGCAGGTAGCGGTGCAGGTCGGGACCGTCGACCAGGTCCATCACCAGGGCGAGCAGATCACCCTCCACGACGAGGTCGCGGGTGCGGACGATGTTGGGGTGGGTGAGCCGCAGCAGGACGGAGCGCTCCCGCAGGAAGCGCATCACCACGTCCGCGTCGTTCGCCAGCTCCTCCTTGAGGACCTTGATCGCGACGGTCTCGCCGGGCTCGCCGGCCACGGCGGCCTCGGCGCCCGCCGTCTCCCGCTGGCGGGCACGCCAGACGGTGCCCGTGGCGCCGCGTCCCAGCGGCTCCTCGAGCAGATACTTGCTGCCTACCGGCCGCACGTCATGCGCTCCCTGGTCGTCTAAGGATCTCTTGCCTGGCCCGCTGGGTCAGCTCGCGGCCCGTCCGACCCACTGTAGGCCGTCGGGCAAAATCCACAGCCTGGAGCCGGGCAGGGCTTGTGGGGAAGACGCGGGCTGCGGGCAGATGGTTGCCGCCGGACGCCGGCCGATCGGCGCGGCGGCCGCGCCACGGGGTCCCGGCCGCTGCGGCAGCTGACCACTGCGATCGAAAACAGGCCGTTCAGCGCGCGCAAGCCGGCACTTTTTCGCCCTTAGAAGACCAATCAAGATCACCAAGCGGCGGTCGGCGGGCGTGTTGTCAGTGGCAGGTGCGAGGATGCCCCCAGCACGCATTGTGGTGGGGGCGCGCGCTCTCCGTCGCGACGTGCGCTTGGGACTTGTACGTGCCGACGAGCTCGGGCGCGGTGGGGGGTGAGCGGAACCCCTGCCGGATTCCCGGCAGAAGGGACCGTTGACGGCGATGCAGATCCGGCTGACCGTCCTCGGGCCGCGCAGCGGCCACACCACACGGGCCTGCGACGTGCTCGTGACGGCCCCGGCCGGGACCGCCCTGGCGTCGGTGGCGGGCTCCCTCGCGGCCTCCGTGGCCGGCCCGGGCACAGACACGGGCGGCGGCGGCCCCGTCGTGCTGTACGCGGGCAGCGAGCGGCTCGACCCGCAGCGCGCGGCGATCGGCGAACCGCCGCTGATCGACGGCGCGGTGCTCGCCCTCCAGGGCCCCGGCCCCGCCCCGGCGCACGGCCTGCCGCACGGTCCCGCCCGGCTGCGCGTCGTCTCCGGCCCCGATGCCGGCGGCGTCCATCTGCTGCACGGCGGCCAGATCCGCATCGGCCGCTCCGCCGACGCGGACGTCCCGCTGGACGACCCCGATGTCTCCCGGCTGCACTGCGCGGTGACGGTCGAGCCCGACGGCTCGGTGTACGTCGCCGACCTGCGCTCCACCAACGGCACCGCCGTCGACGGCATCGACCTCGGCGAGGCGCCCGCACCACTGCGGCCCGGCGCGCTGCTGCGGGTCGGCGAGTCCGCGCTGCGCCTGCAGCCCTCCCCCGGCACCCCGGACCCGGCGCTGCCCGCCGCCCCCGACGGCGAGGGCCATCTGCGGGTCGCACCGGGGGCGGCGACGGGGGTCCCCCCGCTCGATCGAGGCCGTGAGTGGGGGAGGGACGCGGCGGCCGCCACGATGGGGGCGCGGTTCTCCCCCGGCGGCCGGCCCGGCGGGGCGGACCCGTGGGAAGGTCCTTACGGCGCCCAGGGCCCGGCCCCCGCCCCCTTGCCGGCCGCACCACCCGCCCGCGCTCCGCTAAGCGGCCCCGACCGCCGGGACACGCCCCTGCGCGGTACGGCACCCGACGACGGGCCACGGACCGACGGCGCCGGGCAGCCGGGCACCGCGTACGTTCGCCACGACCATGTGCCGTCCCCCCGGGACGGCACCCACGCCGGTCGCCAACCGCTGCTGCCCCCCGACACCCCCCGGACGGCCCGACGCGGCGGCATCGGCGCCTGGGCACGCCGTCTGGCCGGTGGCCGGTACGCCGTGGAGCCGCCGGAGGACACCGGGGCGGCGCCGTCGGAGCCGGTGGGCGGCCCGGCGGACGAGAGGGACGCGGAGGCGGCCGCCGCCGCGCACGAGCGGTGGCCGGATGCCGCCGCCGTCCTCTTGACGGCGCTCGGACCGGGCCCCCGCCTGTGGGAGCGCGGCCAGGACCACGCCGACGCGCTGACCGTCCGGCTGGGGACGACCAGCAAGGGCGGCGGCCGGATCGCCGCGCCGGTCACCGTCGAGCTGCGCCGGGCGGGCTCCCTGGGCCTGGCCGGTCCGCGCGAACGGCTGGCCGGGCTGGCCCGCGCCGCCGTCGCCCAGCTCGCCGCGCTGCACTCCCCCTCCGCCCTCGAGATCGTGCTGATCTCCACGGACCGGGCGCGCGGCACCGAGGAGCGGGTGGCCGACTGGTCCTGGCTCGGGTGGCTGCCGCACCTCCGCCCGGCCCACGGCCAGGACTGCCGGCTGCTGCTCGCCTACGACAAGGAGCAGGCCGCGGCCCGTACGGCCGAGCTGGTGCGCCGCCTGGACGACGGCCCGCTCGGCCCCGACTGGGCCAGCGCCGACCGCACCGAGGTGGCCGCCGCCGCGGCCCGCCACCAGGGCCCGTACACCGTCGTGATCGTGGACGGCGACCTCGGCTCGTCGGAGCTGCGCGAGAGTGCGGCCCGGCTCGCGGCGGGCGGCCCGGCGGCCGGCATCCACCTGATGTGTCTGGCGGAGACGCCCGCCGCGAGCCCCGCCTTCCCGCTGGCCGCGACATACGAGGCCGCCCGGAAGGCCTCACCCGCCTTCGGCGAGTGCGGGGCGGTGGCGGTGCTCAGCGGCGATGTGGCCACGGCGCTGCGCGTCGTGCAGCCCGGTTCCGGGCCGAACGGCACGGTCGCGGCGGTGGACGCGGTCTCCGCCGCCTGGGCCGAGCGGTTCGCCCGGGCGCTGGCCCCGCTGTGCGAGGCCGACACGACGGCCACGGTCGGCGGCCATCAGGTGCACCGCGCCGCCGTCCCCCTGCCCGATGCCTCCCGGCTGCTGGACGAGCTGGGGCTGGCCCGCGCCACCCCGGCATCCCTGATGGCACGCTGGGCCGCCGCCCTGGACACCGACCGGCCCAGCACCCCGGCGGTGCTCGGCGCGGGCCCGCACGGCCCACTGGCCGCCGACCTCGCCGCCGACGGCACACACCTCCTCCTGGAGGGCGCGGCGGCGAGCGGCAAGACCGAGCTGATGCGCTCGCTGGCCGCCTCGCTCGCCGCCGCGGACCGCCCCGATCTGCTGTCGCTGGTCCTGGTGGACGGCGGCGGCAGCGAGCGCGGCGAGGGGCTTCGGGTGTGTACGGACCTGCCGCATGTCACGACGTATCTGGCCGCCTCGGACCCGGTCCGGATGCGGGAGTTCGCGCAGGCGCTGTCCTCGGAGCTGAAGCGGCGCGCGGAAATACTGGGCGGCACGCCGTTCGCCGAGTGGCGCGCCAAGCATCTGCCGGCGCCGCGGATCATCGCCCCGCGCCGTCCGCCCGAAGACGGTGACACACCGCAGGAACCAATTACTCTCCGTAATCGTTGCCGTAATAAGGAAGGAAGCGGCGGCACAGCGGCGGACCCGTCGGGCACAGGCACACTGCGACTGCGGACACGCAGCGGGGACGAGGCCGCGGAGGACCAGGCGCCGCCGATGCCGCGGCTGTTCGTGCTCGTCGACGACTTCGACGCGCTGGTGGCCCCGGCGCTCGGCAGCACGGGCCGGCCGGCCGCCGGCTCCGTGGTGCGTGCCCTGGAGGCGGTGGCCCGGGACGGTGCCGTGCTGGGCGTCCATCTCATAGCGGCGACCGGCCATCCGGACCGTACGGGGGAGACCGCGACCAGCGAACGGGCCGGTCTGCGCATCCAGCTGGGCGCGTCCGGCGACCCGTCCGAGCCGGTGGCGCCGGGCCGCGGGCGGCTGGACCGGGCCGAGGACGGCTCCTCGACGCCGTTCCAGGCGGGCCGGGTGACCGGCCGGATACCCCGGACGTCCACCTTGCGGCCGACGGTCGTACCGCTGGAGTGGCAGCGGATGGGGGACCCGCCGGCCCGCCGGCCGCTGCGCGAGCTGGGCAACGGCCCGACGGATCTGGCCCTGCTGGCCAGCGCGCTGCAGCGGGCCGCCCAGTCCTTGGCGGCGGCCGGCGCGCCGCCCTTGCTGTGAGTCACGTGGTGTCGGCGTGAAGCTCCTGGTGTGAGTGCCGCGGCGCCGCCTCCCCGGCGCGAGTGGGGGCGGCGGCGCCCCCGGCCCTACCGCCCGGCCCTCGGCGCCCGCCCCCGACGGCCCGGCGCTCCGACGGCCCCACGGCCCCACGGCCCGGCACTCCGACGGCCCGTAACAGCCCCATTACAAATGGCCAGTTGAGGCCGGAAGCGGTATTGCGGCGCCGGGGATCCGGGCGTAGACCTGTCGCACACCGCGGAGCACAACGGCACCGCAGAGCACGCCGGGCCGCGGCCGCCGCCCGGCACAGCCGAGCACGTCGGCCGCCCGGCGCAGGAGAACCGCGCAACGGCACGGCGAAGAACACCGGCCGCACCGGCACCACCGCACGCACCACCGCACCGGCACCGGCATCGGCACCGGCACCGCCAAGAGGACCACCCGCACCGGCACGCCGCACCACACCGCGGACAACACCGCCGCGCCGCGCCACCGCACCACGGAGAACACCAGCGCACCGGCACGCCGCACCGCACCACCGCACCGCGAAGAGCACCACCGCACCACGCACCGGCACCACCGCACCGGCACCACCGCACGCACGGCAGGCGCAGTGATAAGGGGCTACGGGGATGCGCACACGATTCGACCGGACGGCTGGACGCGCCATGGGGGCCCTGGCGGCGACGGCTGCGCTTGCCGTCGCGCTGGCGGCGTGCGGCGGGACGAAGGACGACGGCGGGAGCAGCGGCGGCGGCGGGAAGGGTGGCAGTACCGCTCCCACCGTGCAGCTCCCGCGGCTCGGCGGACAGAAACTCCAGGTCACCGCGGTCTGGACGGGTCCCGAGCGGGAGAACTTCGTCAAGGTGCTGGACGAGTTCGAGAAGCGCACCGGTGCCAAGGTCGACTTCGTGCCCAGCGGTGACGACATGGCCGGGTTCATCGGCTCCAAGATCGCCGGCGGCGGGCCGCCGGACATTGCGATGCTCCAACAGGTCGGGGTGCTCAATGAGTTCGCCCAGAAGGGCTGGCTCAAGCCGCTGGGCTCCACTGCCAAGGCGCAGCTGGCGAAGAACTACACAAAGGGCTGGCAGGATCTGGGCGCCCACAAGGGCACGCAGTACGGCGTCTATTTCAAGGCCAGCAACAAGTCGCTGGTCTGGTACAACGCCACGGCGTTCGGCAATGCGGGCGTCGGCGAGCCCAAGAATTGGAAGGACTTCCTCAAGGCCGCGCAGACGGTGTCGGATTCGGGTGTCGAGCCGGTTTCGGTGGGCGGTGCGGACGGCTGGACGCTGACCGACTGGTTCGAGAATGTCTATCTCTCACAGGCCGGACCGGAGAAGTACGACCAGCTGGCGCAGCACAGGATCAAGTGGACGGATCCCTCGGTCAAGCAGGCGCTGACCACGCTGGGCGGGCTCTTCGGCCGTAAGGATCTGCTGGCGGGCGGCAATTCCGGCGCCTTGCAGACCGACTTCCCGACATCGGTGACGCAGACCTTCAGCGGCGGCGATGCGCCGAAGGCCGCGATGGTGTCGTCGGCGGACTTCGCGGCGGCCAATATCGCGCAGACGAAGGCCGCGGTGGGCACCGATGCCAAGGTGTTCCCGTTCCCGGCGGTGGGGGCCCGGTCCCCGGTGGTGACCGGCGGCGATGTGGCGGTGGCGCTCAAGGACAGCAAGGCGTCGCAGGCGCTGCTGACGTTCCTGGCGTCGACGGATGCGGCCAAGATCTGGGCGCAGGCGGGCGGGTTCATCTCGCCGAACAAGGAGCTGGACCAGGCGGCGTACGCCAATGATGTGATGCGCAAGATCGCCAAGGCGCTGGTCGCGGCGGGTGACGGCTTCCGCTTCGACATGTCCGACCAGGCTCCGGCCTCCTTCGGCGGCAAGCCGGGGCAGGGCGAGTGGAAGGCCCTGCAGGACTTCCTCAAGAACCCCAAGGACATCGCGGGGACGCAGGCGCAGCTGGAGAAGGATGCCGCGAAGTCGTTCGGGCGCTGACGCCGGCCGCCTCGAGAAACGGACCGGCGAACCGACCGGGAACGGTCCGGTGAGCGGTCCGGGGAACGGACCTGGGGGACGTCACGATGAGCGAGTCAGAGGTCGTAGTCGAAAGGCCCGTCGTCAAGAGACGCGGCGCGGGTCGGAGCGTCGTGGGGACGCGCCGCTGGGTCGCGGTCGTCTTTCTGCTGCCGGCGCTGGTGTTGCTCGGTGCGCTGGTGGTCTATCCCATTGTTTTCTCCGTCTACCGCAGCCTGTTCGATGCGTCCGGTGACGGCTTTGTGGGGCTGGGCAATTACGGCGAGATGTTCTCGGACGACGGGATCCGTACGGCGCTGAAGAACAATGTGATCTGGGTTGTGGTGGCGCCGGCCGTTTCCACCGCCCTGGGGCTGATCTTCGCGGTGCTGACCGAGCGGATCCGCTGGGGCACGGCGTTCAAGCTGGTCGTGTTCATGCCGATGGCGATCTCCATGCTGGCGGCGGGCATCATCTTCCGGCTGGTCTACGACCAGGACCCGGAGCGGGGGGTGGCCAATGCGGTGTGGGTGAGCGTGCACGACACGTTCGCCGAGCCCGCGCCGTTCCCGGGCGCCAAGCCCCGGCCGAACGCCGATCTGCGGCCGTCGGGCGGCGGCGCGTTCACCACGCGGTCGGCCGTACGGGCGGCCGCTTCCGGGGCCTCGGCGTCCTCGGGGTCGTCGGCGTCCCCGGTGAATCTGCCGCTGGTCGCCGTGCAGCAGGCCGATGTCCGGGACGCAAAGCCGGCGGCCGCCGCCGGGCCGCAGCCGGGCAAGGTCACCGGCACGGTCTGGCTGGATTTCACGCGTGGGGGCGGTGGCCGGCCGAACGTCATCGACGGCAGGGAGAAGGCGCTGGCGGGGCTGACGGTCGAGGCGGTCAAGGGCGGCACGGTGGTTGCCTCGGCGACGACCGCGGCCGACGGGACGTATGCGCTGCCCGCGGACAAGGCGGACGGCGCCCGGCTGCGGCTGCCCGCGGCGAACTTCGCGGAGTCCTACAACGGCGTGGACTGGCTGGGCCCGGCGCTGGTCACCCCGGCCATCATCGGCAGTTATGTCTGGATGTGGGCAGGTTTCGCCATGGTGCTGATCGCGGCGGGGCTGGCGGCGGTGCCGCGCGAGCTGCTGGAGGCAGCGCGGGTGGACGGCGCGGGCGAGTGGCAGGTGTTCCGCCGGATCACGGTGCCGCTGCTGGCGCCCGTCCTGGTCGTCGTGCTGGTCACGCTGATGATCAATGTGCTGAAGATCTTCGACCTGGTCTACATCATCGCGCCGGGGTCCAGCATCCGGTCCGCCAATGTGCTCGCGCTCCAGCTCTTCCAGTCGTCGTTCGGTACGGATGTCGACGAGGGCCTGGGCAGTGCGATCGCCGTATTCCTGCTGCTGCTTGTGCTGCCGGTGATGTACGTCAATCTCCGGCGCATCCGGAAGGAGCGTGGCCGATGACGACCACGGAGAGGGCCGTTTCGGCCGGGCGCGTGGACGGTGCCGGCGGCCGGGCCGGCCGGGGACCGGCGAGACAGTCGCCGGCCACCCGTATCGCGGCCCGGACCGGCGGCGGCGCGCTGCGGATCTTCCTTGTCCTCGTCGCGCTGTTCTGGCTGATGCCGACCATCGGCCTGCTGCTGTCCTCGCTGCGCAGCCCGCAGCAGATCGCCGAGTCGGGCTGGTGGCAGGTGTTCGTCCGGCCGGCCCAGATCACCGTCGACAACTACAGCCAGCTGCTGGGCAACGAGAAGGTGATGGGTTCGCTGCTGACCACCGCGGCGATCACGGTGCCGGCGACGGTGCTGGTGGTGGTCATCGGGTCGCTGGCCGGCTATGCCTTCGCGTGGATGGACTTTCCGGGGCGCGACGGCTGGTTCATGGTGGTCGTCGGGCTGCTGGTGGTGCCGGTACAGGTGGCGCTGATCCCGGTGGCCAAACTGTTCGGCGCGGTGGGGCTGTTCGAGACGACGGCCGGGGTGGTGCTCTTCCATACGGCCTTCGGGCTGCCGTTCGCGGTGTTCTTGCTGCGGAACTTTTTCGCGGAGATTCCGCGTGAGCTGCTGGAGGCGGCGCGGCTGGACGGGGCGGGTGAGCTGCGGTTGTTCACCCGGGTGGTGATGCCGCTGGGCGGGCCGGCGATCGCGTCGCTGGGGATCTTCCAGTTCCTGTGGGTGTGGAACGACATGCTGATCGCACTGATCTTCGCGGACAGCGGCAGTCCCCCGGTCACGGTGGCGCTTCAGCAGGAGGTGCGGCAGTTCGGCAACAACATCGATGTGCTGGCGCCGGGTGCGTTTGTGTCGATGGTGGTGCCGCTGATCGTCTTCTTCGCCTTCCAGCGGCAGTTCGTCTCGGGTGTGATGGCGGGCGCGGTGAAGTAGCGGCAGGGCCGTGTGCGGCGCGGGGCCCGGAGCCCGGGGGCCGGGCGTGACGCGCGCCATCTTCCGTTCATGTCTGTCCCCCTACGATGACGGCCGATGACGGCCAGTGCCGTGAAACGCATGGTGCGCCGGGGTCGTGTCGTGGACACTGCGTAGATGGGCCCGGACGTTTCGCGTGCCGGGCGGTGGCGCCCTGCCCCCTGCGCGGGTCGCGCCCACGGCGGAACCGGCCCCGGCGCCGGCTGCATCTACAACAGCAGACACTCCCCCCACGTAGATCCACATACGAGTCGCACATCGCCATCGATTCCCGACCGTCTGGAGACGGACCGCACATGACTGCCCCCATCGCAGACCAGAGTGCCGAACAACTCCCTTGCCCCACCCGGCTGTCCGATGTGAAGGGCTGGTTCTTCACCGCCGACCAGCTGCTCTTCGACTGGTTCCTTGCGCATCAGCGGGACCATGCGGTCTCGGGTGATCTGCTCGAGCTGGGAGCGTACATGGGCAAAAGCGCCATTTTCATGGGCGCTCGGATGCGCTCCGACGAGCTTTTCACGGTCTGCGATCTCTTCGATTCCCCCGCCGAGGACGCCTCCAATTCCAAGGAGATGAAGAAGTCCTACGCAACGCTGACCCGCCGCGCCTTCGAGGCCAACTACCTCTCGTTCCATGACGAGCTGCCCACCATCGTGCAGGGCCTGAGCTCCGTGGTCCGTGACCATGTCGGCGACGACTCGGTGCGCTTCGCCCATATCGACGCCTCGCATCTGTATGAGCATGTGCACGGCGACATCCTGGCGGTGCGCGAGCTGCTCACCAAGGACGGTGTGGTCGTGATGGACGACTACCGCGCCGAGCACTGCCCGGGGGTGGCCGCCGCCACCTGGCAGGCCGTGGCGAACGAGGGGCTGCGTCCCGTCTGCATCACCGGCACCAAGTTCTACGGGACGTGGGGCGACCCGGAGCCGCTGCGGAAGGCGCTGCTGGAGTGGGTCCAGTCCCGTAAGGACGTCTGGCACGAGGTGCAGTACGTCAACGACGCCCCGCTGATCCGGCTGAGCGCCAAGGGCGCCAAGGAGCCCGCGCAGCCGGTGTCCCGGCACAAGCCGAAGGCCGCGGCGCACCCGCCCCAGCGGCCGGCGGCCCCGAAGGCGTCCGCGACCGGGCCGGCGGGCCGTCCGGCGCCCCGGCGGCAGCGCAGTGTGCTGCGCAGGGTCGCGCTGGATGTGCTGCCGCCGGTCGTCACGCGGGCGATCGTCTCCGCCCGCCGGAAGGGCCGTTCGGCGGGGCGCTGAGCGAGCGGAACATGGGCGTACGGGTCCGGGCACGCAGCCTGGTCCGTACGCCTTTCCGTGCCACGGACACACCGGACGCGCCGGACACGCCGGCCGTGCCGAACACGCCTACCGCGGTACCTGCCCCACCAGCGCGAACACATTGCGCCGCAGCAGCTTCCCGGCCGCGCGCGGCAGCGGGTAGGAGTACGTGCGCCGTACGGCCAGCCCCGCCGACTCGGCGAAGGCGCGCAGCAGGGTGAAGTCGGTGAAGCGGACGGGGGCCGCCTCGGCGCGGTGGCCGGCCTCCTGCGGGGTGATCAACAGGACGCCGCCGCCCGGCCGTACGTAGCGGAGATAGGCCCGCAGCAGGCCCTCGACCTGTTCGTCCTCCAGGTGCTCGAGGACATGTGCGCACAGCAGCGCGTCGAAGGTGCCGGGCCGGGCGTGCGGGCTCGCGAGGAAGGCGTCGGCGGTGTAGGCGGTGAGGCCGCGGGCGCGGCATTTGTGGACGGAGCGCGGGTCGTGGTCGATGCCGACGCTGCCGGGTGCGCAGTCGGCGAGGGTGTCGCCCACCCCGCATCCGATGTCCAGTACCCGTCCGGAGCCGATGCGGCGCAGCTGCCGGCGGTAGCAGGGCCGGGCGGGCAAGGGCCGTACGACGCCGGTGCGTTCGCCGGCCGTGAGGGGGGTGCCGCCCTGCTCCTCGAGAGCTTGGGCGGTGGAGGCGTGCGGGGCGGTGCCGGGGCCGCCCGCGGGCCGGGTGCCGCGGGTCTCCGGGGCGGGTACGTCGGGCCTGTTGGCGGCGGTGGAGCTGTGGGTTCGGCCGGGCATCGGGTCGCGGTCACCTTTCCCTGGGGACATGGCGCGTGGGGTGCCATGACGCTGCCCAAGGGTCTACGGCATCGAGGGGGAGCGGGGCGGTGCGGCACGCCGCCCTGCCGCGGGCCCTGGCCGTCTCACCCTTTCAGCGCAGATCCGGTGACCGGGCCGCCGACGGGCGAGTTGAACGCGCAATGCCGTGCTGCGACTGATCGGCATGTGTCCGGAAAGGCAGGTCCGCGCGTATGAAGCCTCGGCTCACCGTGGTCGTCCCGGTCCCGCGCCCGGAGGGGCCGGTGCGGAACGTGGAGGAGTGTCTGGAGTCGGTGGCGGCCCAGACGCTGACGGAGCTGGATGTGGTGCTGGTGGAGGGCGGGTGCGCGGTGGAGGGGCCTGCGGAGGGCGCCGCGCTCGTGCGGGCGTTCGCCGACCGGGACCCGAGGTTCCGTGTCGTCCGTCATCGGGGCGGCCGTCCGGGAGGCGTCCTCACCCTCGGCGCGGCGCGCAACGCCGGTGCCCGGCACGCCTCTCCGCACTCCGACTACCTGGCGTTTCTCGACGCCGATGATGTGCTGCTGCCGCGTGCGTACGAGGATCTGACGGGTCTGCTGGACCGGTCGGGCGCCGACTTCGCGACCGGCAATGTCTACCGGCTCGGCGCGGCCGGCCGCAGCCAGTCCCGGCAGCACCCGGCGGTCCGCGACACCGTGCTGCGTACGCATGTCACCGAGGACCGCACGCTGTTGTCCGACCACTTCGCCCGGAACAAGGTTTTCCGCCGCGCGTTCTGGGATCTGCAGGAATTCGCTTTTCCGGAAGGGGAGTTGTGCGATGACGCGGCGGTGACGGTGCCCGCGCACTTCCTGGCCCGTGCGGTGGCCGTCCGTCACGATCACGTCGTCCACTGGCGGCTGCCGGAGGGCGCCGCGCGGCACCGGCGGCCCGATGTGCCGGGCGTACGGGAGCGGTTCGCGGCGGTGGGCGCGATCCGGCGCTTCCTCGCCGATCCGGCGCACCCGGCCCGCCATGCCTTTCGGCGCGACTACGACCGGTGGGTGCTCACTGACGGGCTGCTGGACCTGGTGGCGGCGCTGCCCGCGGCGGCGCCCGAGTGCCGTGCCGCGTTCCTGGAGGGCGCCCGCGACGTCCTTGCCGGGGTCGATCCGCGGCTGTTCCCCACGCTTCCGGTGGAGCTGCGGATGCGCTGGTATCTGATCCGGGCCGGGCGTCTCGCGGACCTTGTCGCGCTGCTTGCGTACGAGGCGCGTAACCCGGCCGGATTCGACGTCGTGGGCCCGCCGCTGCGCAAGCGCGCGGTGCTGCCGTTCGCTCCTTTGCTGGAGCTGCCGCCGGGGGTGACGCGGCTGGACCGTACGGATCTGCCCGTACGGGCGCGGGTCCTGGAGGCGGTGTGGCGATGGGGGTCCGCCCGCTCGGGCAGAGCCGAGAGTGGGGGAGGGTCGCTGGTGCTGCGCGGCTATGCGTATATCCGCAACCTGGATGTGCCCGCCCGGCACGGCTCGCTGCGGACGGTGGTGCTTGCCCAGGGGCGGCGCCGGATTCTCCTTCCGCTGCGGCCGGTGGCGATGCCGCGGGCGACCGCGGAGTCCGGTCAGGAGCGGCACTGTTACGACGGGGCGGGCTTCGAGGTGACGCTCGATCCGGCCCGGCTGCGCAGGGGCGGGCGCTGGGAGGAGGGGGACTGGACGGTGGGGGTGATCGTCGCGTCGGCGGGTGTGGTGCGGGCGGCGGCGCTGCGGGTGGCGGACACCGGCTCGGGGGCGTCGCCGCTCGCGTACGAGGTGGGTGAGGGCGGCGTACGGATCGTGCCCCGCTGTGCCGACGGGCGGCTGCGGCTGTCGGTGGAACGTCCGGTGCACCGTCTGACCGGCCATCATGCCGTGTCGGCGGAGGTCCTGGAGCTGACCGTGACGGCGCCGGGCCCGCTGCCGGTCGCCCTGCGGCTGACCCATCAGGGGGCGGGCACGGTGGTGACGTTTCCCGTGGAGCCGGACCGGGCGGCGGGCACGGCACCGCCGGGCGGCGCGGCGGGGCGCGGGGAAGCCGCGCGCCCCGGGGATCTCCTCACCCTGCGTCTCCGTCCCGGCGCGCTGGCCGCGGCGCGCCCTGCCCGGGAGGGTGTGCCGCGGGCGGTCCCGCCGGTGCACAGTGAGACGTGGATGCCGGAGCTGGTGCTGCCCGGTGGCGGTACGGCGCCGATCGCCTGCCCGCCCGGACTGTCGCCTGCCGGGCATCCGCTGCCGCACGGTCGTGAACTGGTCGTCGCGGCCACCGCCACCGGATGTCTCGTCCTCCATGACCGTACGCCCCAGCCGTATGTGGACCGTGTCGTCTGGCGGGCGGACGGCACCCTCCTGGTGGCGGGGTGGTTGCCGGACTCCGCGCCGCCGGCCGTCGAGATCGTGCTCCGGCACGGTGCGCACGCGGTCGAGGCGGGGTTCCCGGCCACCCGCGACGGCGGCCGCTTCCACTGCGCGCTTCCGCTCGGCGCCCTGCCGTCCCTCGCGGGTGAGCTGCCGTTGCGCGAGGGGCGCTGGACGCTGCATCTGCGGGAGCCGGGCGTGGGGGGTGCGTCATGGCCGGGAGGGGCGGAGGGCTCGGGGGCGGGGTCGTTCCTGGACGCGCCGGTCCGTTTCGCGCCCGCCGTTTTCGACGGCCTGCCCGTCTCGCGTACGGTGCGCGGCAAGCCGCTGACCCTGGACCGGTACCGGCACGACGAGGCGTTCGTGGCGGCGGGTCCGGCGCTGCCCGCCACCGACCGCGGCCCCTACCGCCGCCGGGTGCTGCGTGAGCTGCACTATCCGCTGCACCGGGGCCGTCCGCTGCGTGAGGCCGTCCTCTACAGCAGCTTCGGGGGCCGGTCGTACGGGGACTCGCCGCGTGCGGTGCACGAGGAGCTGGTGCGCCGGGGCGCCGATGTCACGCATCTGTGGGCGGTGCGTGATGCGCAGGCCGCGATGCCGGACACCGCGCGTGCGGTGGTCGTGGGGAGCGCGGAGTGGCACGGTGCGCTGGCGCACAGCCGCTGGGTCGTCACCAATACGCATCTGCCGTCCTGGTTCCTGCGCCGCGACGGGCAGACCGTCGTCCAGACCTGGCACGGCACCCCGCTCAAGCAGATCGGCGCGCATCTGGCGGGCACTTTCTGCGCGGGGCTCGCCCATCTGGCGCCGCGGCCGCACCTGGGCCGCCAGTGGAGCGTGCTGCTGTCGCCCAACGCGCACAGCACGCCCGTACTGCGCTCCGCCCTCGGCTATCGCGGTGGGCTCGTGGAGTCCGGGCTGCCGCGGACGGACGCGCTGGTGGCGGCGGACCGGGACCGGGCGGGGGCCGCCGTACGCGCGCGCCTGGGGATCGAGCCGGGCCGCACGGTCGTCCTGTACGCGCCCACCCTCCGCGACGATCTCGCCTACGACGCCGCCCACCACCGCCTCCATCTCCCCCTCGACCTGGGGCTGGCCCGTAGCGCCCTGTCGGACGGGCATGTCCTCCTGGTCCGCAGTCACCCGCTGGTGGCCGACCGGCTGCCGGCCCTGCCCCGAGCGCTCGGCTCGTCCCCCACGAGCAGGGGGACCCCCGTCGCCCCCGTCGCCCCCTTCGCGCTCGATGTCTCCGACCACCCCGATGCCACCGAACTTCTCCTGGCCGCCGATGTCCTGGTCACCGACTACTCCTCGCTGGCCGCCGACTTCGCCAACACCGGCCGTCCGATGCTCTTTCTGACGCCCGATCTGCCGCACTACCGCGACACCCTGCGCGGCTTCACCCTCGACTTCGAGGCCCGGGTGCCGGGCCCGCTGCTCGCCTCCACCGGTGAACTGATCGATGCGCTGGGCGACTTGGCGGGCATTGCGCGGGCCGGTGCGGAGGCGTACGCGGATTTCCGGGAGGCCTTCTGTCATCTGGACGACGGCGGCGCGGCGGCCCGGGTGGCCGATCTGCTCACCGGGTGAGCCGTCGGGGACCGGCGGCGGACGGGGCGGCGGCAAGGTGGTGGCGCCCGGATCGGCATCGCGCGGCGCTCGCGTCGTTACAGATTGTGCAGGCGCCCTCACGGAGCCGTGCACACCCCGAGCCCGGCCTTCCGACCCGCCACAAGAGGGCAATGTCGCGGAAAACCGTGGCAACGGGTGCAACCGTGCGACGGGATTCCCCCTCTGACCCATCAGACAAAAGGACCGGATCCCGCTCACGCCCAGAGATGCTGTCGAGACGAAATGTAGATGTAGTGACTGTGAAAGAAGCCCTTGAGCCACCGCCTGGGCCCACCATCACGCCCACCGCGCAGGTCAGCATCGTCGTCATCGCCTTCAACGATGCCGCCCATGTCTCCGCTGCCGTGCGCTCCGCACTCATTCAGGGCAAACCCGGTGAAACCGTCACCGAGGTGATCGCGGTGAACGACGCCTCCACCGACGCCACGGGCGAGACCCTGGACGCGCTCGCCCGTAGCGATCCCCGGCTGCGGGTGATCCACCGCACCGAGAACAGCGGCGGCTGCGGGACCCCGCGCAACGAGGGGCTGCGCGCCGCCACCGGCCGCTTCGTGATGTTCCTGGACAGCGATGACGTCCTGCCGACGGGGGCGGCCCAGGCCCTGCTGGCCGCCGCCCTGCGCCATGAGGCGCCGGTGACGGCGGGCGCGTGTGTGCGCCGCGAGCTGCCCGCGAAGCGCGATGTCGCCTGGCAGCCCGCCCTTTACCGCGAGCCGGCCGTGCACGGCTCCGCCGAGGCCAGCCCGCACCTGGTCCGCGACACCCTGTGTGTCAACAAGCTGTATGAACGAACGTTCCTGTTGGCGCACGGCATCGCCTTCCCCGAGGGCCGCTACACGTACGAGGACTTCGTCTTCACGGCCCGCGTGCTGGCCGCCGCGCCCCGCATCGCGACGATCCCCGACCACGTCTACATCTGGCACGTCCGCCGCAGCGCCGCCAAGCAGTCCATCTCCCTCGACCGCAAGAACGTCGCCAACTGGCAGGCCCGTATCGACGCCCACCGGGCCAGCGTGCAGATCTTCCTGGACGCCGGGCACAAGGCCCTCGCGCATGCCGCGGACACCAAGTTCCTCGACCATGACCTGCGGCTCTACGTCCGTGAGCTGCACACCCGCGGCGCCGAGTACCGGGCGGAGTGGTGGCGGCTGACCCGCGACTACCTGGCCGGCTTCGACGAGGCCGACCTCCGTGCCGCCCGCGCCCCCGCCCGCTGGCTGGCCCGCGTCGTCCTGGCCTCCCCCGCCCCGCGCGACCTGGAACGCCTCACCCAGCTGGCGGCCCGCCCCGGCCGGCTCCTGCCGCCCTACGCCGAGGCCGACGGTCTCGCCGTGTGGTCCTCGGACCTCCCCGAGGTCGAGCTGGACGCCCTCGGCACCAAGCCGATGCACCGCCTCCCGGTGACCATCGACGCCGAGCCGGCCATCGGCGCCCGCAGCACGCTGCGGCTGCGCGTCCACGACCTCTACGGACGGCTGGCCGCGGCGGGCCCGGTCAGCATCGACATAGAGCTGCGCCGCCGCCGGGACGAGCGCCGCGGCCCGGTCCACACGGCCGCACTCACCCCTGCCCCGCCCCCGCCCGCCACCGGGTCCGAGACCTGCTGGACCGCCGAGGTGGTCCTGAACCTGGCGGCCCTGACCGAGCGGGACACCGACCGCTCGGCCGGCCCCGAGCCATGGGACCTGATGGCCGAGGTGCGCTGCGCGGACGGCTCCCACTTCCGCGCCTCGCTCCGCGCGACCGGCCCCGGTCTGCGCCGCCGCGTCCTGCCCAGCCGGCGCCACCTCTTCCTTCTGGCCCAGCCGTATGCGACGACCGGCGGCGCTCTCTCCCTGCGGGTGGCCTCCGGCCTGCGCAGCCTGTGGCGCATCGCGGCCCGCAAGCTCCGCCGCTGAGCTGTTTCCCCTCCCGCTTCCCGTCCCGCTCCCCGTCCCCCGACCTAGGATGGCGCTATGTCTTACTTGATCACGGGTGGTGCCGGCTACATCGGCGCCCATGTCGTACGGGCCCTGCACCAGGCGGGCGAGTCGGTCGTGGTGCTCGACAATGTGACGACCGGCATCGCCGACCGTCTCCCCGAGGGCGTCCCGCTGATCGTCGGCTCCACCCTCGACCGCGCGCTGCTGGACCGCACGTTCGCCGCGCACGACATCACCGATGTGGTGCACCTCGCCGCCAAGAAGCAGGTCGGCGAATCGGTCGAGATGCCGCTGCTCTACTACCGCGAGAACGTCCACGGCCTCCAGACCCTCCTGGAAGCCATGGCCGCGGCGGGCGTCGGCCGCCTCGTTTTCTCCTCCTCGGCCGCCGTCTACGGCATGCCCGACGTCGACCTGGTCACCGAGGACACCCCCTGTCTGCCGATCAACCCGTACGGCGAGACCAAGCTCGTCGGCGAGTGGATGGCCCGCGCGGTCGGCAAGGCGCACGGCATCAGCACCGCCTGCCTGCGCTACTTCAACGTCGCCGGCGCGGCCACCCCCGAGCTCTCGGACACCGGCGTCTTCAACATCGTCCCCATGGTCTTCGAAAAGCTCACCGAGGGCGCCGCCCCCCGCATCTTCGGCGACGACTACGACACCCCCGACGGCACCTGCATCCGCGACTACATCCACGTAGCCGACCTCGCCGACGCCCACGTGGCCGCTGCCCGCAAACTCGCCGAGCCCGGCCCGGTGCGCGACCTGACCCTGAACATCGGCCGCGGCGAAGGTGTTTCGGTACGCGAGCTGATCAGCCTGATCTGCGAGATCACCGGCCACGAGAACGTCACCCCCAAGGTCACGCCGCGACGGCCCGGCGATCCCGCCCGGGTGGTCGCCTCGGCCGACCGGATCGCCTCGGAGCTGGGCTGGAAGGCCCACCACGACGTACGGGACATGATCAGCTCGGCCTGGGCGGGGTGGGGGCTGCGCCGGGGGGCGTGACCACTCCTCGTCCGCGGCGCGCCTGGAGGCACCCGCTCCGCCCGTGGGGCGCGCCTGGAGGCACCCGCTCCCCCGTGCCCACGGGGCCGTCGGCCCTGTGGGCCGTGTCCCCGCGTCGTAAGAGCCGGTGTCTCCACCCCGGTCGGATCAGCGCACGGCCGGGGTGGAGACACCGGCTCTCAGGATCAGCGGGCCCTGGCCGTCGGCGGACCGCACCGGCAGTCGGCAGCGCAGCGCCCCCGCGGTGAGCCGTAGTGCCACCCGCCACGTCCCCTCCGGCGCACCGCGCAGCCGGGCCCGCACCGTGAACCGGTCCCCCGGTGCCCGCTCGGCCGTCGTGCGCAGCGCCACCGCATGCTTCGCGTCGAAGAGGATCAGCTGAAGCTCGGCGCCCAGGGGGCACCCGGGGAGGGTGACGCGGGTGGTGAGGGTGGTGCGGCCGGTGGGGTGGGAGGTGAGCTCCCCCCGGAGGTCGGCGCCCAGGGGGCGGCGTACGCCGCGGCCGTCGAGGTCGAGGTGGAGATGGCCGTGGGGGCGGGAGAGGAAGAGGGCGGCGACGGCGGGGCCCGCCGGGCCGCGGTCGACGAGGCGGGGGGCGAAGCCCGCGGGGCCCTCCGGGCACAGCCAGGCGGCGCGGCGTACGGCCGGTCCGGTGGCGCCGTATGCGGTGACCGCGATCTTCAGGCCCCAGACGCCGTCGGTCGGCGCGGCGCCGTCCGCGGCGGTCGCCGGGTCGAGGACGGCATGCCATCTCCCGTTCACGTGACGGGCGGGGAGGCGGTGTTCGGCGCCCCGGTGGCGGAGCACCAGATCGATGAAGTGGGCCGTGAGGCCGGGGAGTTCGGCGGTGCCGTGGAGGTGGAGGGTGCCGTTGTTCCAGTAGCAGTCCGTCAGGCGCTGGCGCAGGACGACGCGGCCGGTGAGGTCGTAGCAGGCGTCGGGGAGGGGGCGGGCGCGGTCGCGGAAGTAGGGGTAGGCGGCGTAGACGCGGCCGTCGGGGTCCACGTGGGGCGGGCCGGGCCGGGTTTCCGGGAGCTCGTGGGGCGGGCCGGGGCGGCGCTGCGTATCGGCGCGGACGATGGCGGTCAGCTGGTCGTCGAGGCCGGCGCGCAGGCAGTGGGCGCGCAGGCGTAGCCGGGGCGGCAGGGCCGCCAGGACGCGGTCGGTGAGGTAGCGGGCGACGAGGGGGCGGGCGGCGTTCGCCATGGCGCGGCGGCCGGCCGGGGTGCGGGCGAGGTAGGGGGCGGCGAAGGGCATGAGGATCTCGCCGTGGAAGTGGCGGACCATCAGTTTGTCGCGGTCGGGGCCGGGCGGGACCTCGGCGGCGACCAGATCGGCGAGGACGGTGGCGATGTAGGCGAGGTAGTCGGGCCAGTCGGTGTCCTGGCGGCTGGCGTTGCTGTCGTCGTCGCGGCCGTGGAGGTAGTAGCAGTCGTAGTCGGCCAGGACGGAGACCGTGCGGGCGCGCAGCAGTGCGGTGATGCCGAAGGGGAGGTCCTCGGCCAGGAGGCGGCCTTCGACGAAGCGGAGGCGGTGGCGGTCGAGGAAGGAGCGGCGGAAGAGTTTGTAGGCGGCCAGGGTCCAGTAGACCGGGGAGTCGAAGAGGGAGACGCGGGGGCTGGTCGTGCGCAGGTCGACGGGGGCGGTGCGGCCGTCGGCGCCGACCGTGCGGCCGTAGACGATGTCGGAGTGGCAGGTCTCGGCCATGCGGGTGAGGCGGGCGAGCGCTTCGGGGCCGAGGCGGTCGTCGGAGTCGAGGAAGAAGACATAGTCGCCCCTGGCGCGGGCGAGGCCGATGTTGCGGGGCCGGCCGGCGCCGCCGGATGCGGGGCGGTGAACGACCGTCAGGTTGGGGTGGGTGCGGGCGGCGTCCGTCAGCCAGGCGCCGCTGCCGTCGGTGGAGCCGTCGTCGACCGCGATCACCTCGATCCGGTCCTGGCGCAGCGTCTGCGCGAAGACCGAGCCGAGGCTGCGGTCGAGGTAGCGGCGGGTGTTGTGGACAGGGACGATCACGGAGACGGACGGCCGCGAGGTGTGACCAGGCGGGGGATTGTCGGTTGCGGCCACCACGTCTCCGTTCCCGCATACCGATGCGGCGAAACGAACATTTACGACATACCGCCCTCTGCCCGGGGCGGCCGGCGGCGGACCGGAGGGGCGACGGAGCGGTCGCGCAACGAGATCTCCTCATTGGCCCATCTAAAAGAAGACGGCCAAATCCGCTATTGGGTTGCCCCGAGAATCTCCCCCATCCACTAAGTCGCCACTTTCCTCGGCGCGCGATGTGTCGCACAGAACTTTCAGGTTACGAACAACAACCTTTTCAGGTGAACGGGAGTCGGATCACTGACAATGGAACCTGCCCTTTAGGGCTTTTTTGCGTTCTGTACTCAGCTCGTCACGAGGAGTAGTACCGCATGTCGGATATGGTCCGCGACGCCGCCGCACCCCGCTTCAGCGTCATCGTCCCGTGCTTCAGAGTTCAGGGGTATCTGCGGGAATGCCTGGACTCCGTTCTGGCACAGGACTTCCCGGACTTCGAGCTGATCGCCGTCGACGACTGCTCGCCCGACGCCAGCGGCGCCATCCTGGACGAGTACGCCGCGCTCGACGACCGCGTCCAGGTCCTGCACCTGCCGGAGAACGTCGGTCTGGGCCTGGCCCGCAACGCCGGGCTGGAGAAGGCCACCGGCGACTACGTCCTCTTCCTCGACAGCGACGACACCCTGGTGCCGGGCGCGCTCGACGCGCTCGCCGAGCGGCTGGCCGCCACCGAGGACCCGGAAATCCTGATCTTCGATTACGCGCGCACGTATTGGGACGGCTCCGCCCGGCGCAATGCGCTCGCCGAACTGCTCGATGAATCCGGCGCTCCCACATTTGCGCTGGCCGAGCGCCCGGAGATCCTCGATCTGCTGCAGATCGTCTGGAACAAGGCCTACCGCCGCGACTTCATCGAGGAACACGGTTTTGCATTCCCGGTGGGTTATTACGAGGACGCCCCCTGGACGTTCTGCACGCTGATCACGGCCCAGCGGATCGCCGTTCTGGACCGGGTCTGTCTGCACTACCGCCAGCGCCGTCAGGGCGGCAACATCCTGCGCACCACCAGCCGTAAGCACTTCGATGTCTTCGACCAGTACGGCCGGGTCTTCGGCTATCTCGACGCGCACCCCGAGCTCTCGCGCTGGCGCCCGCACATGTTCCGCAAGATGGTCGACCACTATCTGACCATCCTGGACAAGCCCGGCCGGCTGCCGCAGAGCGCCACGGCCGAGTTCTTCCACCGCGCCGCCCGCGACTACCGCATGCGCGTGCCGGCCGGATTCGTCCGCCCGACGGGGGTCGTCGGCGGCAAGTACGCGCTGCTCGCCAAGGACTCCTACCCGGCGCTGGCCGGCCTCAAGGTCGCCGGCAAGGTGCAGCGCACGGTCCGCAAGCACGCGGGCAAGCGGGTCCGGCAGGCGAAGAAGAAGGCCATGGACCTGCGGTACCAGGCGCTGCTGCGGCAGCCGCTGGACGAGAACCTCGCGGTCTACTCCGCGTACTGGAACCGGCTGCCGGCCTGCAACCCCCTCGCGATCTACGAGAAGGCCAAGGAGCTGGCCCCGGGCATGCACGGCGTCTGGGTCGTCAAGCAGGGCCTGGCCGACCAGGTCCCGGCCGGCGTCGATCATGTCGTCCTGAACTCGCCGCGCTACTGGGAGGTGGTGGCCCGCGCCAAGTACCTGGTCAACAACGTCAACTTTGCGGACGGTGTGGTCAAGCGCGAGGGGCAGATCCACCTCCAGACCCACCACGGCACCCCGCTGAAGTCGATGGGGGTCGACCAGAAGCGCTACCCGGCCGCCGCCAAGGGCATGAGCTTCCGCAAGCTGCTCGCGCGCGCCGACCGCTGGGACTACTCGCTCTCCGCCAACCAGCACACCACCGAGCAGTGGGAGCGCGTCTACCCCTGCAACTTCGCGTCGCTGGACGCCGGTTACCCCCGTAACGACGTCTACTACCGCGCCACCGCGCAGGACGTCCTCGGCATCCGCGAGCGCCTGGGCATAGCCCCCGACAAGACCGCCGTCCTCTACGCGCCGACCATGCGCGACTACCAGGTCGGCTATGTCCCCCGCCTCGACCTGGAGAAGATCTCCCGCGAGCTGGGCGAGGACTTCGTCCTGCTGGTGCGCACCCACTACTTCTACGACCAGGATCCCGTCCTGCAGGAGCTCCAGGAGCGCGGCGCGCTGATCGACGTCTCCGGGCACCCGGTCGTCGAGGAGCTGTGCCTGGCCGCCGACGCGCTGGTCACGGACTACTCGTCGATCATGTTCGACTACGCCAACCTCGACCGGCCGATCATCAACTACGCCGACGACTGGGACACCTACGTCCGCTCCCGCGGCGTCACCTTCGACCTGCTCTCGGGCAGGCCGGGCGACACCCCGGGCGTGATCGCCACCAGCGAGGACGAGCTGATCGAGGCGTTCCGCAGCGGCCGCTGGGACGACGAGCGGGCCACCGCGCTGCGGGCCGCCTTCCGCGAGCGGTTCTGCCAGTGGGACGACGGGCACGCCGCCGAGCGCGTGGTGCGCCAGGTCTTCCTCGGCCAGGAGGCCGCCCCCGAGCCGGAGCCGCTGGAGCGCCGCGCCGTGGCACCGCGGCCACGGGCGGCGGCCGCCGCGGCAGGGCTGGTCAAGCTGCCGGCGCAGCGGAAGGCGGGCGGCGACCGGATGACGGGCACCTCGGGGACCTCCGACGCCTCCGGCACTTCCGGGATCGAACTGGCGGGCTGACGGGAGTCCTTGGACTGCACAGACAAATCCCCCCGGCCGGATCGCGACCGGGGGGATTTCCCTGTGCAAGCAACACGACGCCGCCACGCCGCGGCGGGTCAAGAAGTGACGGCCCGGTGCGCGTACGGCTGAGGGTGACCGCTCAGCCGTACCGCGGCCTCGTGCTCACTCCGCCCCGAGGGCCACCGCGACCGAGCCCGCCAGCGCGTCGAGATATCCCTCGGGCAGGTCGTCGCGGACGACCACCAGCCGCCAGTAGAGCGGCCCGGTCAGCAGGTCCAGTGCCAGCCCGCCGTCGACACCGGCCGGGATCTCCCCGCGCTCGACGGCCCGCGCCACCATCGCGGTGGCGACGCCCTGCTGACTGTCGTGCAGGGCCGTCTTGAGCGCCTCGGCGAGCTCCGGGCTGCGGGCCGCCTCGGCCAGCAGGTCCGGAAGGATCTGCGAGGCCATCGGGTGCCGCAGCGCGCGGGCCGCGACCTCCAGCAGCATCCGTACATCGCCGCGCAGCGACCCGGTGTCCGGCGTCGGCAGGCCCGCGGCGGCCACCGCGGAGACCACGTCCAGCACGAGGTGCAGCTTCGAGCGCCAGCGCCGGTAGACCGCGGTCTTGCCGACGCCCGCGCGCCGCGCGATGCCCTCGATGGACATCCGGGCGAAGCCGACCGCGGCCAGCTCCTCGAAGACCGCGGCGCGGATCGCGGCGGTCTTGTCCTCCCGCAGCACGGCGGCGCCGGCCGGCGTCCGGCGCGCCGCCACGGGATCTGTCGCGCTGCCCTCGTGTGCCCCGTTCTTTGCCATGGCGTGAGCATAGCGTCACGACGCTACGGTTGCGTCTCGACGTGAGCTCCCTTTAGTGTCGACATCGTTGCGACGATACGGACCCGTTCCGTCGTCGCACGGCACCCGTTCCGCCGCCCCGTACACAAGCGAAAGCGGCCCTCATGCCCCAGACCCTCGCCCCGTCGAGCCCGGCCCCGGCGCCCGCCCGGATGCCCGGCCCCGGCGCGTCCCCTGACCCCGAGCTGCGCGCCCTGGCCGAACGCCACGGCCTCGCGGTGAGCGGTGTCCGTCCGTCGCTTCCCGAGTACACCCGCCAGTTGTGGCGCCGGCGGCACTTCATCACCTCGTTCGCCACCGCCAAGCTCACCGCGATGTACACCACCGCCAAGCTCGGCCAGCTGTGGCAGGTGATCACCCCGCTGCTCAACGCCGGCGTCTACTACTTGATCTTCGGCGTGCTGCTCGACACGAGGAAGCACGTCCCCGACTTCATCCCGTTCCTGGTGACCGGCGTCTTCCTCTTCACCTTCCTGCAGAACTCGGTGATGGCCGGAACGCGGGCGATCTCCGGCAACCTCGGCCTGGTGCGGGCGCTGCACTTCCCGCGCGCCTGCCTGCCGATCTCGTTCTGCCTGGCGCAGCTCCAGCAGCTGCTGTACTCCATGGGCGTGCTTGCGGTCATCCTGCTGTGCTTCGGACAGCTGCCAACCTGGTCGTGGCTGCTGGTCGTCCCGGCGCTGACGCTGCAGTTCGTCTTCAACACGGGCCTGGCGATGATCATGGCGCGGCTCGGCGCGCGGACCCCGGACCTGGCGCAGCTGATGCCCTTCGTCCTGCGGACCTGGATGTACGCGTCCGGCGTGATGTTCAGCATCAGCGTGATCCTCCAGGGCAAGCACCTCCCGAAGATCGTGGAGATCCTGCTCAACGCCAACCCCGCCACCGTCTACATCGACCTGGTGCGCTTCGCGCTGATCGACAGCTTCACCCAGCAGCAGCTGCCGCCGCACGTGTGGGCGTTCGCGGCCGGCTGGGCGCTGCTGCTGGGCGTCGTCGGCTTTGTGTACTTCTGGAAGGCCGAGGAGCGGTATGGACGTGGCTGAGGACAACAACGGCGGCCGGCCGACGGCGGCCACGCAGGAGCGGGTACCGACCGTGATCGCCGACGATCTGCACATCGTCTACCGGGTCTACGGCACCGGAGCGGGCAAGGGCAGCGCCACCGCGGCGCTGAACCGCATCGTCCGCCGCAAGCCCTCCTCGGGCGTGCGCGAGGTGCACGCGGTCAAGGGCGTCTCCTTCACCGCCTACCGGGGCGAGTCGATCGGTCTGATCGGCTCCAACGGCTCCGGCAAGTCGACGCTGCTCAAGGCGGTCGCCGGCCTGCTGCCCGCGGAGCGCGGCACGGTCTCCACGCACGGCCGGCCCTCGCTGCTGGGCGTGAACGCGGCGCTGATGAACGACCTGACCGGCGAGAAGAACGTCATCCTGGGCGGCCTGGCGATGGGCATGTCCCGCGAGCAGGTGCGCGAGCGCTACGACGGCATCGTCGACTTCTCCGGCATCAACGAGAAGGGCGACTTCATCTCGCTGCCGATGCGCACGTACTCCTCCGGCATGGCGGCCCGGCTGCGGTTCTCCATCGCGGCGGCCAAGGACCACGACGTCCTGATGATCGACGAGGCGCTGGCCACCGGCGACCGCGCCTTCCAGAAGCGCTCCGAGGCCCGCATCCGCGAGCTGCGCAAGGAGGCCGGCACGGTCTTCCTGGTCAGCCACAACAACAAGTCGATCCGGGACACCTGCCACCGGGTGCTGTGGCTGGAGCACGGCGAGCTCGTGATGGACGGCCCGACGGACGACGTGATCAAGGCGTACGAGGCGCACCGCTAGAGCGTCGGGCCGGGCGGCCGGCGAGGCGGGCGGCCCGGCCGCACGGAAACGGGGACGGCCCCGGAGCCTGAGCTCCGGGGCCGTCCGCCGTGCCGTTGCCGGGCGTCAGCTGTGCGTCCGCAGCAGCGTACGCATCGTCCGCATCGCCACCGACAGATTCGCCAGGTCGAAGCCCTCCGACCCGTGGATCTCCTCCAGCGTCGCGCGGGCGCGGCCCAGGATCGCCGCGTTGGCCTCTTCCCAGGCCTTGAACCGCTGCTCGGGCGTGGAGGTGCCGTTGCCCACCGCCAGGACGTCGGCGGTCAGCGCCGCATGCGCCGCGAAGAGGTCCTCGCGGATGGAGGCGCGGGCCATCGACTGCCAGCGGTCGTTGCGCGGCAGGTCCAGGATGCGGTCCAGCAGCTGGTTGATCCGCAGCCGGTCGCCCAGGTCGTAGTAGGCCTCGGCGACCTCCAGCGGCTCCTTGCCCGTACGGTCCGCGATGGCGACGATGTCCAGCGCCGGGAATACCGAGGAGAAGCCGGCCACCTGGACGGCCAGTGCCTCGGTCACCCCGCTGCCCGTCAGCTCCTCCAGGATCGTCTGGTACCACTCCACATCGCTGCCCTGCAGCAGCTTCGGCAGCTCCGCCCAGACCTGGGCGACCCGCTCGCTGAAGAACTCGATGGTCTCCGACAGCTCCAGCGGCTGCGGACGGTTGTTGAGCAGCCAGCGGGTGCCGCGCTCGACCAGCCGCCGCGAGTGCAGCCGGATGCGGGTCTGCACCTCGGCCGCGACGACATTGTCGAGCGCCTCGACGTCGTCCCAGACCTGGTTGAGCCGGAAGATCGCGCGGGCCGCGGTGTGCGCCCGGACGACCTCTTCGAGCGAGGCGCCGGTCTCCTCCCGCATGCGGTGCAGGAAGCTCGTACCGCCGGTGTTGACGGTGTCGTTGACCATCACCGTCGTCACGATCTCGCGGCGCAGCGCGTGCCCGTCGACCTGCTCGGGGAAGCGGTCGTGGAGCGCCGAGGGGAAGTAGGCGTGCAGCAGCCGCTGGAGGTAGGCGTCGTCCGGCAGGCCGGTCTGGATCAGCGCATCGGCCACCGTGATCTTGGTGTAGGCCAGGAGCACCGCGGTCTCGGGCTGGGTCAGGCCGCGCCCGGCGGTCAGCCGCTCGCGGATCTGCCGGTCGGTGGGCAGGAACTCCAGCGCCCGGTCGAGGTCGCCGTCGCGCACCAGGCGGCGCAGGAAGCGCTGCTGGGCGTGGAGCATGCTGGAGGACTGGGCGAGGGCCAGCGCCAGCGCGGTGTTCTGCGCGTAGTTGTTGCGCAGCACCAGCGCGCCGACCTCGTCGGTCATCTCGGCCAGCAGCTTGTTGCGCTGCTTGACCGTCATATCGCCCTCGGCGACGACCGAGTTCAGCAGGATCTTGATGTTCACCTCGTGGTCGGAGGTGTCCACACCGGCGCTGTTGTCGATCGCATCGGTGTTGATCTTCCCGCCGGCCGCGGCGAACTCGATCCGGCCCAGCTGGGTCAGGCCCAGGTTGCCGCCCTCGCCGACGACCTTGACCCGCAGGTCCTCGCCGTTGACGCGGATGGCGTCGTTGGACTTGTCGCCCACGTCGGCGTTGGACTCCGCCGAGGACTTCACGTACGTGCCGATGCCGCCGTTCCACAGCAGGTCGACCGGCGCCTTGAGGATGGCCTGCATCAGATCGGCCGGCGTCATCTTCTTCACGCCGGACTCGATGCCCAGGGCCGCCCGCACCTGCGCATTGATCGGGATGGACTTGGCCGAGCGCGGGTGGATGCCGCCGCCCTGCGAAAGCAGGTCGGTGTCGTAGTCGGCCCAGGAGGAGCGGGGCAGCTCGAAGAGCCGGCGGCGCTCGGCGTACGAGGTCGCCGCGTCCGGCTTCGGGTCGATGAAGATGTGCCGGTGGTCGAAGGCGGCCACCAGGCGGATGTGCTCGCTGAGCAGCATGCCGTTGCCGAAGACGTCACCGGACATGTCGCCGACGCCGACCGTGGTGAAGTCCTGGGTCTGGGTGTCGTGGCCCAGCTCGCGGAAGTGCCGCTCGACCGACTCCCAGGCGCCGCGGGCGGTGATGCCCATGCCCTTGTGGTCGTAACCGGCGCTGCCGCCGGAGGCGAAGGCGTCGCCGAGCCAGAATCCGTAGGACTGGGCGACCTCGTTGGCGATGTCCGAGAACGTCGCCGTGCCCTTGTCGGCCGCGACCACCAGGTAGGTGTCGTCCTCGTCGTGCCGGACGACGTTCTGCGGCGGCACGACCTCGCCGCCGACCAGGTTGTCGGTGATGTCCAGCAGACCGGAGATGAACGTCTTGTAGCAGGCGATGCCCTGGGCCAGCCAGGCGTCCCGGTCCACCGACGGGTCCGGCAGCTGCTTGCCGACGAAGCCGCCCTTGGCGCCGACCGGCACGATGACGGTGTTCTTGACCATCTGCGCCTTGACCAGGCCCAGGATCTCCGTACGGAAGTCCTCACGGCGGTCCGACCAGCGCAGACCACCGCGGGCGACCTTGCCGAACCGCAGGTGGACGCCTTCGACCTGGGGCGAGTACACCCAGATCTCGTACGCCGGGCGGGGCGCCGGCAGTTCGGGGATCGCCTGCGGGTCCAGCTTCATGGACAGGTAGGAGTGCGGGTTGCCCTTGCTGTCCTTCTGGTAGTGGTTGGTGCGCAGCGTCGCCTTGATGACGGTGAGGAAGGAGCGCAGGATGCGGTCCTCGTCGAGGGAGGCGACCTGGTCGAGTGCGGCCTCCAGCTCCTCCAGCAGGGCGTCGGTCAGCTCGGTGCCGGCCCGCTGCCGCTCCGGGGCCATCCGCGCCTCGAAGAGCGAGACCAGCAGCCGGGTGGTGTGGACGTTGTTGGAGAGGGTGTCCTCCATGTACGTCTGGCTGAAGGTGGCACCGGCCTGCCGCAGGTACTTGGCGTACGCGCGCAGCACCATCGCCTGGCGCCAGTTGAGGCCGGCCCGCAGCACCAGCTTGTTGAAGCTGTCGCTCTCGGCGGCGCCCGTCCACACCGCGGTGAACGCCTCCTGGAACCGCTCGCGGGCGTCGTCGCCGGCGACGTGCTCCGGCATCCGCAGGCCGAAGTCGTAGATCCAGGCGATGGTGCCGTCCGTGCGGCGCAGCTCGTGCGGGCGCTCGTCGATGACCTCGACACCCAGGCGGTTCAGGCCCGGCAGCACCCGGGACAGCGAGACCGGCTCGCCCGTGCGGTAGATCTTGAAGCGGCGCTCGCCGGGGCCCGCGCCGACCGGCTCGTACAGGCTGACGGAGAAGTCCTTGCCCGGCTCGCCGGTGAGCCTCTCCAGGTGCTGGAGGTCGGCGACCGCGCTGCGCGGGGAGTTGTCGGCCTTGTAGCCCTCGGGGAAGGCGTGGCTGTAGCGGCGCAGCAGCTCGGCGGCGCGCTCCTCACCGCACTCGGCGGTCAGCGCCTCACCGAACCCGTCGGCCCAGGAGCGGGCGGCCTCCACCAGACGGCTCTCGATGCGGTCCGCATCGGCGTCGGTGAGGTCCGGCAGGCTGGCACCCGGCTGGACCCGGATCACGAAGTGCAGCCGGGACAGGATCGACTCGGTGTTCCACGCGGTGAAGTCGACGCTGGTGCCGCCCAGCTCCTCCTTCAGGATGTCGATCAGCCGCAGCCGGACGCCGGTGGTGTAGCGGTCGCGCGGGAGGTAGACCAGCGCGGAGTAGTAGCGGCCGTACTCGTCCTGGCGGAGGTAGAGCCGCAGCCGGCGGCGCTCTTGGAGGTAGAGCACGCTGGTGGCGATGGCCTGGAGCTGGTCGACCGGGGTCTGGAACAGCTCGTCGCGCGGGTAGGTCTCCAGGATCTGCAGCAGGTCGCGGCCGTCGTGGCTGTTCGGGGTGAACCCGGCGCCCTCGAGGACCTCGTTGACCTTACGGCGGATGACCGGGACCCGGCGTACGGACTCGGTGTACGCGGCCGACGAGAACAGGCCCAGGAAGCGCCGTTCACCGACGACATTGCCGTCCTTGTCGAACTTCTTGACGCCCACGTAGTCCAGGTACGAGGGGCGGTGCACCGTGGCGCGGCTGTTGGCCTTGGTCAGGATCAGCAGCTTGTGCTCGCGGGCCTTGGCGCGGGCGTCGGCGGGCAGCCGGTTGAAGGACGGCGAGACGGGGTGGCCGGCGTCGCTCTCGCGGTGCTTGGGGTCGGCGCGCAGAATGCCCAGGCCCGTGCCGGGCACGGCGGTCAGGACGTCCTCGTCGGCGCCGTTCTCACCGGGCGCGGAGGCCAGCTCGTACTCGCGGTACCCCAGGAAGGTGAAGTGATCGGCGGCCAGCCAGCGCAGCAGCTCACGGGCCTCGTCGATCTCCCGGTCGCGCAGGTCGTCGGCGGTCGGCTCGGACGGCAGCTCCTCGGCGATGCGCACCGCACAGGCGCGCATCTTGTCCCAGTCCTCGACGCACTCGCGGACATCGGACAGCACCCGCAGCAGATCGGCGGTGATCTGCTTGAGGTCCTCGCGGTCGGTCTCACGGTCCATCTCGACATGGATCCAGGACTCGGTCACCGCGTCGTGCGGCCGCTCGGCGGCCTTGCCGTTGCCGTTCGGGTGGACGTCGCCGTTGGCGTCGAAGACCTCGATCAGCTTGCCGGCGACGTCCCGGCGGACGATCACCTGCGGGTGGATGACGACATGGATGCCCCGCCCCTGGCGCGAGAGCTCGTTCGTCACCGAATCGACCAGGAACGGCATGTCGTCCGTCACGACCTCGACGACGGAGTGGCTGCACGTCCAGCCGTTCTCCTCGACGGTCGGGGTGTGCACCCGGACGTTCGCGGTGCCCTGCGGGCGCATCTCCGCGAGGCGGTAGTGCGAGAGCGCGGCGCCGAAGACATCCACCGGGTCACGGTCGGTGAGATCCTCGGGGGCGGTGTGCAGGTAGTAGCGCTGGAGGTATCCCGTAAGGGTCTCCGGGTCGAGGCCGCGTACCGGGAGATGTCCCCCGGCCGGGCTGCTTTCAGCGACCCGGGCGGCCCTGGCGAGCAGCTCGGTCTTGGCTTCGTCCAGCTTGGTCTGCATGTCCTCTGGCTCCTGTCGCGCGCCGTTGCGTGACGTCGTGGAAGAACTCCGTGGAAGCTGCACAACGCCGCCGCGACGCGGGGTGTCCTGTCGAGGTCGACGCTATGCCGCGATGAGAAAGGGCCGTGCCGTGTTCGACGAGTGTTGACACAGTCGACATGGGCCTGTGGCCGCAAAGACCAGCGACCGCCCGGTCACGGTGGTGTCCCGGGCGCACGGCGGGGGCCTCGATGCCCCCGCGGGTTATCGCGCTGATCACGGTGCAAGGCTATCGCTCCCGGCATGGGTGCCGTCATGGGCCGTGTACGTACAAAACCCCACTGCGAACTTAGACCATCCGGACAACGTCTGGCCGTGCCGGATGTGCGATGGCACGACGCGGTCGGGGTGCGGGGCGGCGGCATGCAGACGGGCTGCCCTGCCCCCTCCCGGCTACGCGACCACGCCTCCCCGCGCCAGCTCGGCAGCGGCCTCCACCGCCTCGGCGAGTGTGTCCACCACCGGCGCCCCGGCCGCCTCCAGGCTGGAGCGGCTGTGCGAGCCGCCGGTGTAGAGCACCGCATGCGCCCCCGCGTCCCGCGCGGCCACCGCATCGTCCGCCGCGTCACCGATCACGACCGTACGCGCCGGATCCACGCGCCGCAGCGCCGCCAGATGCCGCACCATGTGTGCGCTCTTGCTGCCGCCGGACGGCCCGGTCCGGCCGTCCACCCGCACAAAGCGCGTCTCGATCCCGAAGCCGCGCACCAGCGGTATCAGCTCGTCGTGGCCGAACATGCTGAGTATCGACTGGCTGTGCCCGGCCGCCTGCCACCCCTCCAGCAGCAGATCCGCCCCCTCGGCCAGACCGCAGCGCACCCGGTGCTCGCCGTAGTGCCGGTGGAAGGCCTCGTCCATCACCAGCCACTCCGCGTCCGACGGCATCCGCCCCAGCAGCCGCTCGTAGAACCGCGGAATGGGCACGCAGTACAGCTCTCGGTAGCGCTCCAGCGTGATCGGCTCCAGCCCGATCTCCGCGAAGGCGGAATTGGTCGCTCCGATCACCGCATCGGTGTCGTGGAACAGCGTGCCGTTCCAGTCCCACACGATGTGCGCCGCGGGCCCGGCCCCGTTCGTCCCCATGTTCGTCCCCATGAAGAAAAAGTACCCGCCCGCACCGACAACGCCGCAGAGCGGCCGCCGACGGGGCACTCACCCCGGCCCGCGCCCGCCCTCACTCCACCAGGTGCGGAATCTCCTGCACCCCGAACCACATCAGGTCGTGATCCGCCGCGCCGTCCACCACGAACTGCGCGTCGTCATCCCCCTGGTCGGCCGCGCCGAGCGCCGCCGCGGCCGCCGCGACATCCGCCTCCGCGTCGGCGGCATCCACATGCACCGCCGCCGCCTTCGTGAGCGGCACCGGCCCGGCCACCCGCACCTCACCCAGCGCCGACTCGTCCAGCCCCCGGTCCGGATCCGCCACGGCCGCGCCCTCCGGCACGTCCACCGCGACCACGACCCGCCGCCGCGCGGCCTGCGGGTCGCCGGCGATCCGGCGCAGCGAGGCCTGGGCCGCCCGGTTCAGCGCCGCGTACTCCAGCTCCTCGATGTCGTCCGAGACGTACCACTCGCGCAGCGCGGGCGTGACGGCATACGCGTCCAGGGGGCCGGGGGCCAGCTCACCGCTTTTGTGCGCCTCTGCGAGACCGGAAAGGGTCAGGGGGACATAGACGCGCATGGCAGCCGCTTCCGCTCACTTCGCTCGACTCTGAAGAATGCTCAGCCAGCATACGGGCGGGAGTCCCCCATCGGGCCGCCCCCACACCCCCCGCGCCGCCCGCTCCAGACCCCCAACCCGCCCTCCTCCCAAGGCCATTTCCCAAGCCCGCACCACGATCGGGTGAATTCCCCGCACCCCGGCGGGCACCCCTCGCTCGCCTTGCTGCCCACTCCGCCCCGCCGATAGAAGATCCCCCGAAGCTACCGCTCGGTAATCAACCAGCCCGGTACAAGGGGGGCACCACATGACCAGCACCAACCACCCCACGGAAGCAGGAACACACCCCGCCGCCACGGCCCGTACGTCTCCACCGGCGGACACGGACGCAGATCTGAGCCGGACCCCCGGAACCGTCACAGAGCCGCCTCACAGCAGCGCCCCGGCTCCGTCACCGCGGCACGGCAGCGACGCGCCTGCGGCACCGCCCCACGGCAACGGCCCGCCCCTCGTCGGCGGCCCCGCACCCCGCTCCACGCCCCTCTCGTCCGGTCCCCGTCCGGCTCCCCCCGCCGACGCCGCGACGACGCCCGGGACCGTCCCCCGGCCCCGCCAGGCCCCCGCCGCCGAACGCACGGCCCCCGCCGCCGACGATCCCGGCACCCCTGCCCCTCGGCCCCGCACCGACCCCGATGCCGCCACGGCCGCCGGTCACCCGGCCGAGCCCGCTCCCGCCACTCGCCGCGCCCTGAGCAGCGGCCGCGGGCCCGGCGCCGGCCCCGGCCGCGGCCCCGCCCGTACGCGCCCCGGTGGGCCGTCGACGACCAGCCGCACCACCCCGGGCCGCTTCCTGCCCACCGACCCGCCCCTGAGCCGGCCCCCACACCGGACCGGCCCCGCAGGTGCCGCCGGCCGCCGCTCCACCACCGACGACGCAGCCACCGCAGCGGCCGCGACCGCAGCCGCCCGTCTGCCCACCGTCGGCGCCCGGCGCCGGGCCCACGAGCAGCGGCCGCACAACTGGTTCGCCCGTCAGCTGCTGCTCACGCTCAGCGGGCAGCGCCCCGTACACGCCCTGCTGGGGCTCACGCTGCCCGCCGCGTACGACCGGCTGGTCGAGCTCGCCCCGCAGGCCCCGCTGCGGCCCGCCGCCCGACCGGGCCGCCTTGCGCCCCTCCCCGCCCTCCACGAGTGCGGGCTGTGCCGACCGCGCACCGGCGTCATCGAGGCGTTCGCCCGCATCGCGTCCGGCGACCGCCTCCGCGCCCTCGCCTTCCGCCTGGAACTCTGCCCCGACACCCGCTGGCGCTGCGCCGCCTTCGACATCGGCCCGACGCCCGCCCCCTGGGTCCCGGCGCCCCGCTAGACACACAAAAGCGCCCCGGCCGTCACAGCCGGGGCGCCCTGTTGGCGTGCCTACTTCTTGCGGCGGCGCCCGCCGCCCTTCTGCGCCTTGCGCCGCTCCGCGCGCGTCAGCCCGTCGGCCTCCGAGCGGGCCGGGCCCTCGCCGTCCTCGTCGCTGACGAAGTCACCCTCGATGACGCTGCCGTCGCCGTCCACCTTGGGCGCGGAGAAGTGCAGCCGGTCCGGACGCTGCGGGGCCTCCAGGCCCTTGGCGTGGATCTCGGGGCGGCCCGCGCCGGCCGGGACGACGTCCGCTTCCTTGGCCAGGGAGGGCTGCTCCGCGGCCTCCTGCACCGGGACCTCCTCGACCTGCTGCTCCACCTGGACCTCCAGGTTGAACAGATAGCCGACGGACTCCTCCTTGATGCCCTCCATCATCGCGGTGAACATGTCGTAGCCCTCGCGCTGGTACTCGACCAGCGGGTCCTTCTGAGCCATCGCCCGCAGGCCGATGCCCTCCTGGAGGTAGTCCATCTCGTAGAGGTGCTCGCGCC
Organism: Streptomyces sp. NPDC048483; assembly: GCF_040651455.1. Taxonomy (NCBI): domain Bacteria; kingdom Bacillati; phylum Actinomycetota; class Actinomycetes; order Kitasatosporales; family Streptomycetaceae; genus Streptomyces; species Streptomyces sp. NPDC048483. The sequence continues at coordinate 19,426 of NZ_JBEZJZ010000040.1, read as the reverse complement.
ACTTGCGGTCCAGGACTGACAGCACGACCCGGCGCTCCAGCTCGCGCATGATGTCCGAGCTGAGCTGCTCCTCACGGGCGGCGTACTGCTCGTGGATGTCGTCCTTGACGGCGTCGGCGATGAACTCGGCGGTGATGCCCGCGCGGTCGCCGGCCTCCTCCTCGAGCTCCTCGACGGTGACCTTGACCGGGTAGAGCTGCTTGAAGGCGCCCCACAGCCGGTCCAGGTCCCACTCCTCGGCGAAGCCCTCGACGGTCTCCGCCTGGATGTAGGCGTCGATGGTGTCTTCCATGAAGTGCTTGATCTGATCCTGCAGGTCCTCGCCCTCCAGGACGCGGCGACGCTCGCCGTAGATGACCTCGCGCTGGCGGTTGAGCACCTCGTCGTACTTCAGGACGTTCTTACGCGTCTCGAAGTTCTGCTGCTCGACCTGCGACTGGGCGGACGCGATCGCCCGCGTCACCATCTTGTTCTCGATGGGTACGTCGTCGGGGACATTGGCCATCGCCATGACCCGCTCGACCATCTGGGCCTTGAACAGCCGCATCAGGTCGTCACCGAGGGAGAGGTAGAACCGCGACTCGCCGGGGTCACCCTGACGCCCGGAACGGCCGCGCAGCTGGTTGTCGATACGGCGCGACTCGTGCCGCTCGGTGCCCAGGACGTAGAGCCCGCCGAGCTCCTTGACCTCCTCGAACTCCGCCTTGACCGCGGCCTCGGCGCGTTCCAGGGCGGCGGGCAGCGCGGCCGCCCACTCCTCGACGTGCTCGACCGGGTCCAGGCCGCGCTGGCGCAGCTCCGCCTCGGCGAGGTCATCGGGGTTGCCGCCGAGCTTGATGTCCGTACCACGGCCGGCCATGTTCGTGGCGACCGTCACGGCGCCCTTGCGGCCGGCCTGCGCGATGATCGGCGCCTCCCGGTCGTGCTGCTTGGCGTTGAGCACCTCGTGGGCCACGCCGCGCTTGTTGAGCTGCTGGGAGAGGTACTCGGACTTCTCGACCGACGTGGTGCCGACCAGGATCGGCTGGCCCTTCTCGTGCTTGTCGACGATGTCCTCGACGACCGCGTCGAACTTCGCGGGCTCGGTGCGGTAGATCAGGTCGGCCTGGTCCATCCGGACCATCGGGCGGTTCGTCGGGATCGGGACGACGCCGAGCTTGTAGATCTGGTGGAACTCGGCGGCCTCGGTCATGGCCGTACCGGTCATGCCGGAGAGCTTGTCGTAGAGGCGGAAGAAGTTCTGGAGGGTGATCGTGGCGAGCGTCTGGTTCTCGTCCTTGATCTCCACCCCCTCCTTCGCCTCGATGGCCTGGTGCATGCCCTCGTTGTAGCGGCGGCCGGCGAGGATACGGCCGGTGTGCTCGTCGACGATCATGACTTCGCCGTCGATGACGACGTAGTCCTTGTCGTTCTTGAACAGCTCCTTGGCCTTGATCGCGTTGTTGAGGTACCCGACGAGCGGGGTGTTCACCGACTCGTAGAGGTTGTCGATGCCCAGCCAGTCCTCGACCTTGCTGACGCCGGACTCATGGATGCCGACCGTGCGCTTCTTCTCGTCGACGTCGTAGTCGCCGGTCTCCTCGACGCCGCGCTGCGGGTTGGCGGCCTCGCCCCTCTTGAGGCGCTGCACCAACTTGGCGAAGTCGCCGTACCACTTGGTGGCGGAGTCCGCCGGGCCGGAGATGATCAGCGGCGTACGGGCCTCGTCGACGAGGATCGAGTCGACCTCGTCGACGACCGCGAAGTTGTGGCCCCGCTGGACGAGTTCGTCCTGCGACCAGGCCATGTTGTCGCGCAGATAGTCGAAGCCGAACTCGTTGTTCGTGCCGTAGGTGATGTCGCAGTTGTACTGCTCACGGCGCTGGGCCGGCGTCATGTCGGCGAGGATGCAACCGACGGTCAGACCCAGAAACTTGTGGATCCGGCCCATCATCTCGGAGTCCCGCTCGGCCAGGTAGTCATTCACCGTGATCAGGTGGACACCCTTGCCGGACAGCGCGTTGAGATACGTCGGGAGGGTACCGACGAGGGTCTTGCCCTCACCAGTCTTCATCTCGGCGACGTATCCGAGGTGAAGGGCCGCGCCACCCATCAGCTGGACGTCGTAGGGGCGCTGGCCGAGCACCCGCCGCGAGGCCTCACGGACCGTGGCGAACGCCTCGGGCAGCAGGTCGTCCAGGCTCTCCCCGTCCGCGAACCGCTCTTTGTACTCATCCGTGAGCGCCCGCAGCTCGGCGTCGGAGAGGGCCGCGAAGTCCTCTTCGATGGAGTTGACCTGGCCCGCGATGCGGTGCAGTTTGCGCAGGATCTTTCCTTCGCCTGCACGCATGAGCTTGTTGAAGACGGACACTTGGGCTGGTCTCCTTGCCGGTCGGGCCTGGCACGGTCGAGTGCGCGGGGCGCGGCATTTTTCCAGGGACAGGCCCCGCCGCAACGGCCATCGTAAGGGAGGACACTGTCAGGCCGGGAGGTTAGGCGCAGCGACGGCAGGTATGCCCTCCTCACGTGAACGCGTGAGCGCGCGAGAAGGTGCCGGGAATCACCACGAAATCCCGTCGCGGCAGACCACCCGGCCCCCGCAGACTCGCTGTATGGAGCCTGTCATCCTCACCTCCGAGCGTCTTTTCCTGCGCCCTTTCGAGCCGTCCGACGCGACCGCGGTCCACACAGCATGTCAGGAACCCGACATCCCGCGCTGGACGAGCGTCCCCTCTCCCTACGGCATACACGACGCGGAGCAGTTCGTCGGCACTGCAGCCCCGGAGGGCTGGCACACCGACACCAGCTACTCCTTCGCCGTGCTCTCCCGGGCCGACGGCTCCCTGATCGGCGCCATGGGCCTGGTACGCCTGGCCCTGCTGCGCACCTCCGAGCGCCAGGCGGAGCTGGGCTACTGGACGGCCAAGGAGCACCGCGGCAAGGGGTACACCGTGGAGGCGGCCCGCGCGGTGGTGCACTGGGCGTTCGCGGATCTTGGGGTGGAGCGAATGGAGTGGCTCGCCGAGGCGGGCAACGAGGGCTCCCGTGCGGTGGCCCGCAAGGTCGGCTTCCAGATGGAGGGCACCCTGCGCGCCAAGCTGGTCCACGAGGGCACCCGGCGGGATGTGTGGATCGGGTCACTGCTCCCGTCCGACCTGCCCCCGGCACCCGAACCGCCCGGCTCCACCGGCAGGCCCGTGCCGGACACCACGCCCTACCTCCCGTACCGGGGCTGAGGACGGCGGTACGGCCCGGCCCGGCCCCGCAGCCGGGCCGTTGTCAGTGCCCACCCCTACCCTTTCCCCCATGACCGCAGTGCCGCGCACCCAGCCTCTGCCCCCGCCCGTGACCGCGCTCTCCCGGGACGATGCCCGGCGCATGGCGCTGCGGGCCCAAGGCCTGATGGGCGCCCCGGACCGGCGGGCGGGCGTGCGCGGGGCGCTGCGGCATTTGGGCGCAGTACAGCTGGACACGATCTCGGTGCTGGCCCGTTCCCATGAGCTGGTGGCGTACGCCCGCCTCGGCGCCGTCGGCCGCACCGCCGTCGAGACCGCCTACTGGGCCGACGCCCACAGCTTCGAGTACTGGTCGCACGCCGCCTGCATCCTGCCCATCGAGGAGTGGCCGCACTTCGCCTTCCGCCGCCGGGCCTACCGCGCCAAGGGCCACCGCTGGCACATCATGGAGGACTCCGAACGCTCCTGCGCCGCCGTTCTGGACCGGCTGACGGCGGACGGCCCGCTGACCACGTCCGAGCTGGGCGGCGGCCGGAAGGGCGGGGAGTGGTGGGACTGGTCCGAGACCAAGATCGCGGTGGAGTGGCTGCTGGACACCGGCCAGGTGGTCTGCACGGAGCGCCGCGGCTGGAAGCGGGTGTACGACCTCGCCGAGCGCGCCGTCCCCGACGCCCTGCTGCACGACGATCTGGACGACGCCGAGTGCCTGCGCCGTCTGGTCGCCCAGGCGGGCGCCGCGATGGGCGTGGCCACCCGCGCCGATCTCGCCGACTACCACCGCCTCAAGGGCGAGCAGGTCGACGCCGCGATCGAGGGCTCGGGCCTGGTCCCGGTCGAGGTCGAGGGCTGGGGGAAGCCCGCCTGGGCCGATCCCGCCGCCCTGTCCGCCCCGCCCCGCGGGCGGCACCGCACCACCCTGCTCTCCCCGTTCGACTCCCTCGTCTGGGACCGCCCGCGTACGGAGCGGATCTTCGGCTTCACCCACCGCCTGGAGGCCTACGTCCCGCGCCCCCGGCGGATACACGGCTATTTCGCGATGCCCGTGCTGTCCGGCGGCCGCCTGGTGGGCCGCGTCGACCCGGCCCGCGAGGGCACCACCCTCGTCGCCCGCCAGGTCTCGATGACGGGCCCCAAGGCCGTGCCCCGCGTGGCCCGAGCCCTCCACGAGGCCGCCACCTGGGTGGGCTGCGACTCCGTACGCCTGGACCGCTGCGACAACGCTCAGCTCGCGGAGGCCCTCCGCGCAGAACTCACTCACATGAGTGACAAGCCCGATTAGGCCCCTGCGGCTCTTCCGAGGGCCCGGGAGGCCCCCGGACCGAGCGCGGGCCCCCGTAAGGTCACCGGCTCACCGGATCTCGAGAATCTTCTCCCGCATCGCATACACCACGGCCTCCATCCGGGAGTGCAACTGCAGCTTCTCCAGGATGTTGCGCACATGATTTTTCACGGTGTTCTCGGAAATAAAGAGCTCTTTGGCGATATCGCGATTGTTCATGCCGGTGGCGACGAGCTTGAGAACCTCGAGCTCGCGGTCGGTGAGCCGGGGCGCGGGCACCAGCCGACGCTCGTCCGTGCGCTGGATCATCGACTTGAACTCCGTCAGGAGCTTGGACGCCATCGACGGGCTGATCTGCGACTGGCCGTCCGCGACCGCGCGGATTGCGGTGGCCACCTCGTCGGTGGAGATCTCCTTGAGGAGATACCCCGTGGCGCCGGCCTTGATGGCGTCGTAGAGATCGGCCTCTTCATCGCTGATCGTCAGCATGATGATCTTCGCGCTGGGGGCCACCTCCTTGATGGAGGTGCAGGCCTCGATACCGCCCCGCTTGGGCATCCGTACGTCCATCAGCACGATGTCGGGCAGCAGATCGGCGGCCTTGTCGACCGCCTCCGCGCCGTCCCCGGCCTCGCCGACGACCTGGATGTCCTCTTCCTGGGCCAGAACGATCTCCAGGCCTCGCCGGAAAAGCGCGTGGTCATCCACAACCAGGACCCGGATCGGCTCCTTGCGTGGCACGCTCGCGGCGGCGCCGTCCCCGATACCCCGTCCCTCGTCGTCCGCGCCGTCACTCACGGGCCCGAAACCGTCCCCCATCGTTCCTCCCCGTCAACTACTCGGCCGAAGGGCCAGAGCTTGGATATAAGGCTGGTTGACAACAGCCCCGTGCGGCCAGCCCGATCAATGCCATACGACCGTCTCCCCGGCAAGTAGGCGTTTCGCGTCCACAAACTCCCTGGCTGGCACAAACACTATACGGCTTCAACTCCTGCTTTCTTCAGGCACGATGGTGCCCCCGGCGCGCGCCGGGGGCACCGAGCGGACGATTGTCAGCCGCCGAGCGCGCCGCCCGCGCCCCCCGGCTCTTCGTCCCCGAACGAATCGGGGTTCAAGTGGATGACGCCGTAGTCGTATGCATGCCGCCGGTAGACGACACTCGGCAGCTTCGTGTCGGCGTCGACGAAGAGATAGAAGTCGTGTCCGACCAACTCCATCTCGTAGAGCGCCTGGGTGAGCGTCATCGGCGCTGCCGAGTGGGTCTTCTCGCGGACCACCAGGGGACCTTCGCCCAGGACGTCGAGCGAGCCCATCTTCGTGGTCGGCACCGTCGGCTCGGTCTCGCTCTCGGTGGCGAGCTCACCATTGGTGTTCAGGCGCGCGGCGTCGGGGACGCTGACGGCGACATCACTCGCCGGGATGCGGCCGTTGCCGCGACGTGAGAAGCGCTTGTCGTGCTGTTTCCGCATGCGCGCCTCGAGCTTGGCGGTGGCCAGGTCCAGCGCGGCGTACGGGTCGGCTGCGGCCGCCTCGGCCCGGACCACCGGGCCACGGGAGCGGAGGGTGATCTCCACTCGGTCGGAACGGTCGGCCTGCCGCGGGTTGGGCTCCTTGGACACCTCGACGTCCAGGCTGATCACCTTGGCGTCGAGCTTCTGGACTTTCTCCAGCTTGAGCTTCTCGGCCACGTGCTTGCGGAACCGCTCGGGCACCTCGGTCTTGCGGCCCTTGACGACGATGTCCACGCAGAACTCCGTTCCCGGATCGCTCCGCTACGCAGGCGGAGCGACTCCTTCTTGCACCAGGCTCCGGTGAGTGCCGAAGCCTCGGACTTGGCGACTTTCACCTCCTCCTCCCCCAAGGACAAGCTCTCCACTCCCACGTTTTCAGGGTTGCCTCAAATGCTCCCAAACGCACCCATCACGACATCCGAGGCAAAGCGTCTGCCAAGTCCTCACAACCGAACATAGCTCTCCTGGAGGGCTGTCGGCACCCCCTTGCGACCACCAGCTCCGTTTGGGTGATTTTTGCCTGTCATTACCTGCAACGATCAATTCCCTTGGTCAGTTCCAGTTGAGTGCGAATGCGCTGCGGGTTGCCGCGACCACCGCCGCCCCGGCCACCCGGCCGCCCGCCGCGGCAACCGCCCGCGCCGCCTCCGCGAGCGTGGCCCCCGTCGTCACCAGATCGTCCACCAGCACCACTGGCGCCCCCGTCAGCAGCCTCCCGGCCGCGCCCGGCACCTCCAGTGCACCGGCCACATTCGCCAGTCGCTGCGGGGCGCTCAGCCCCGCCTGGTCGGCCACCGTGCGGCGCTGCCGCAACACCGTGAGCACCCGTACCCCGGCGCCGCTCCGCCGCAGGTCGGCGGCGGCCGCCAGCGCGATTCTGCGTACCGGATCATGGCCCCGGCCGGCCACGGATCTTCGGCTCGACGGCACCGGTACGAGCACCGTGGCCCGGCCGCCGGCCGGCACCCGCCGCACGGCCCTGGCCAGCGTCGCCCCCAGCGGCCGTGCCAGCCGCAGGGCACCGCGCTCCTTGTGCGCCAGCAGTACGGCCCGCACCTCGTCGTCGTACGGCGCTCCGGCCCACACCCGGGGCAGCCCGGCAGGTCCCGGCCGCGGTGTCACCCGTCGCGCACCGCGCCCGTCACGCGACAGCGCCCGGCGACAGTGCGCACACAGCTCCGTACGCGGCCGGCCGCACCCCGCGCAGTCGACCGGCAGCACCAGACCGGCCAGCTCCCGCCATACACCCTGCATGACTCCAGGGTCCCGCCGACGGCGCCGGGCCACCACCCCTGTGGACAACCTCGGCGGACCGTGCCGCGAGCTCACCCCGGACGGACCGGCCTCACCCCGGATAGACCGGCGCCGTACCTTCCGTCGCCACCGTCTTCCAGTTCGCATCCGGAGGCAGCCGCACAATGCCCTCGGTGGCGTCGGCGATCAGCGGCCGGGTCTCGTCCTCCGAGGCCGCCACCGCCTTGACGCCGTTGACTCCGGGCAGTGTCTGCGCGTTGGATGCCGAGCCGTCGGTCTCCATGAACTGCATCTGCTGCACCCCGCCGGACTCCCGCCCGACGACCACCAGGCGGCTGCCGCCCGCCCAGGAGGCGGCCACGACGTCCTCCAACTGCGGTGCGATCGGACGCAGTTCCTCCACCGAGAGCTCCGGGTGCGCCGAGGAACCACCCCGCTCGACCCGGCCGAGCTGGAGCGTCGTACGGCCCTTGTCCTCCACCAGCATCGCGATCCGGATGCCGTCCGCAGCCACCCGGATCGCCTTGATCCGGCGCTTCCCGAGACCGGGCACCGCGACCTCTTCGGGGTCGCCCTGCCCCTCACGCATCCGCAGCAGCCGCGAGCCGTGGGAGTCGCGGTCCGCGATCCACAGGTCGTCCAGGCCGTCCCAGCTCGGCGCGGTCAGCCCCTCGTCCGGGTCCTTGACGGAGCCCTCGGAGGTCAGCAGCGGGGCGCCGCGCTGGATGCCGTCCTCCAGGCCGGCCACGTACAGCGACCGGCCGTCGCCCGACACCGCGGCCGCGGTGGTCTCGCCGCGCGAGATGGCGACCGAGCGCAGCGGGGTCTTGCCGGTGCCGAACGGGCCGCGCACCGGTGTCGGTTCGGTGGCGGAGTCGGACATGGCGACCACCTTGTGGTCGGCGTCGATGAAGTACTCCTGGGCGGAGTGACCTGCGTTCCGGGTCGGCGAGAAGTCGCGTTCGGCCTGCTCCTGGTTCAGCGCGCACAGGGAGTTGCCGTCGGCGTCCTCCAGGTCCACCTGGCTGATCTTCGACGCGCGTGTCATGTCCTGGACGGTGAAGAAGAGCTGGGCCGCCATCCGCTTGCACTGGCTGTTGTCGGTGCTGGTCGCGTGCTTGCTCAGCTTCACCCGTAGCGCGTTGGAGTCGTCCAGCGACAGATCACGCGTGGCGAGCCGGGTGCCGGACGGGAACTCCGACGACGTCACCTGGCTGAGCCAGTCCGTGGGTCCGGACAGCAGCGCCTCCACACTGGCCGTGATCGGCTCTATCCGCTGGCGCAGATACACCGGGTCGGCGACCAGGACGTTCCGGCTCGCCTTCGGTCCCGACGACTCCGACTTGTAGGACGCGAAGTAGTACTTGTTGACGGAACGGTAGATCCGCTGGAAGTCGGACTGCCCGAGCACCAGCCCGTCGGGCAGCTGGTCGATGCGCCACTGCCCGTCCTCCTTGATGAGGTGGATCGTCTGGCGGTACTGCTTCTCCTCCGGCGTGTAGGCGTGATTGGCGTCCACCTTCGCCACCTGGCTGCCGGACAGCGTGACGGTGTAGCCCTTCCCGTTCTCACGGTTGGGCTGCACCTGCGGCTCCGGCTTGGGGCGCTCCTGGAGCACATCGGTGACGCGGAACGGCTGCCAGTTGCGGGCCGATTTGGCCAGATACTGCCTGGCGGTACGGAAATCCGCCTCGTCGCTGGTCGTCGCGTCCAGGAAGCTGCGGACGATGTTCGTCGGCTGCGCGCCGTCCTGCGGGGGAACGCCGTAGACCCGCACCTGCGAGTCGCCGTCGGCGCGCGGCGACTGATCGACCCCCTTGACGTCGCCGCTGTCCGGCATCGAGGCGCACCCGGCCAGCAGTACGGCGACGCAGCCGAGCAGCGCGGTCTTCCGCGCCCTGCCGGTTCCCCTGCGGGGGCCCGTACCGGACGTGTGTCCCGCCTGCCCCTCGCCTCCGCGCTCAGTGTCCACGCAGCTCGCCTTCCCGCTCCACGCCCCGTCCGGTGTCCTGCCCGGTCCCTCCGTCGCCGGCCGCGCCGCCATGGGACGGCCCGTCGGTGCGCGCGTCCTCGCCGTGCGCCGTGCCGTCACTCCGTACGCCCCCGGTCTGCGACACCACGCGGGCGCCGCCGCTGCCGGGCAGCGCCGTCGGATCGGCCGCGGGGCGCGCCGCGGCCCGCGGCTCCGCCGCGCGCGGCTGCACCGGGATCGTGGACGCCTTGCCGCCGGCGCGCTGCCCCGCCTCGTCCAGGCCGCGGTTGCGCCGCGAGTCCTCCGGCTCGAGAGGTATGGGGGAGCCGCGCAGCGCCTCACCGGCCGTACGGGGCAGCGTCAGTCGGAACTGCGAGCCGCCGCCGGGCTCGCCCCAGGCCTGCAGCCAGCCGCCGTGCAGCCTGGCGTCCTCGACGGCGATGGACAGGCCCAGGCCCGTGCCGCCCGTCGTACGGGCCCGTGCCGGGTCCGCGCGCCAGAAGCGGTTGAAGACCCGGGTCGCCTCGCCGGGCTTGAGGCCGACACCGTAGTCACGCACCGCGATGGCCACCGCGCCCCCGGAGTGGCCGCCGGCGGACGCCAGCCGCACCACGACATCGCGGCCCTCGCCGTGCTCGACGGCGTTGACGACGAGGTTGCGCAGCACCCGCTCGACCCGCCGGGTGTCCGCCTCGGCGATCACGGGCCGCTCGGCGCCGCGCACCACGATGGTGGTGCCCTTGGCCTCGGCGAGCGGTTCGGCGCCCTCGATGACACGGTGGACGACATCGCGCAGGTCTATCGGCTCGGCCTCCAGCGCGGCAGCGCCCGCATCGAACCGGCTGATCTCCAGCAGTTCCGCGAGCAGCGACTCGAAGCGGTCGAGCTGGCCGCGCAGCAGCTCGGCGGAGCGCGCGGTGGCCGGGTCGAATTCGTCCCGCACCTCATGGATGACGTCGGCGGCCATCCGTACGGTGGTCAGCGGCGTACGCAGCTCGTGCGAGACGTCGGAGACGAACCTGCGCTGCATCCGGGACAGCTCCTCCAGCTGCTGGATCTTGACCTGGAGGTTCTGCGCCATCTTGTTGAAGGACTCGCCGAGCCGGGCGATGTCGTCCTCGCCGGTGACCTTCATCCGCTCCTGAAGGAGGCCCGCGGCCAGCCGCTCGGAGATCCCCGCGGCCATCCGTACGGGTGTGACAACCTGCCGCACCACGAGCCAGGCGATGGCCCCGAGCAGGATCACGACAAACACCCCGGCTGTCGCGAGCGTCCCCGTCACCAGCTTCAGGGACTCCGCTTCCTGGCTGAACGGGAAGAGGTAGTAGAGCTGGTACTGGTTGCTGTTGACGTCGTTGAGGCGCTTGCCGATGATCAGCGCCGGCACGCCGTCGTCCGACCCGATCCGCTTGATCTGGGTGTACTGGCGGAACGTCCCGGACTTGATGTCCAGCTTGCGCCGCAGCTCGGCGGGCACGCTGCGCTCGGGATCGACGTCCCCGGAGGCGCGCGGGCCGCGGGTGCCGGGGCTGGAGTCGCCGAACGGTTCGTCGGAGTCGGAGCTGAGCGCCACGACGGAGAAGACGCCCTGCCCGCCGCTGGCGAGCTGCTCGACCAGGCCGGTCAGCCAGGTCGCGGAATCCTGGGTGCCGCGGTTGCCGGTGCGGGCGGCGTCTTCGGGCCGGGTGTCGTCGGCACCGTCGGCCATCTTCTGGGCGACGCTGAAGCCGCCCACGGCCTGGCTCTGCGCGGCCTGCGCCTTGGCGGTGAGCAGGCCGTTACGGACCTGGCCGACGACCACGACGCCGAGCAGCAGCACCACCGCGAGCGACATCAGCAAAGTGGTCGCGACGACGCGCAGCTGGATGTTGCGCCGCCACAGCCGCAGGGCGGGCAGCAGCGGCCGCCGCACCCAGCGGCTGAAGAGCCGCAGCACGGGGTGTACCGGTCCGCTGACCGCGCCGTCGGGCAGCAGCTGCCCACCGCGCAGCAATCGAGCCGACAATCTACCCGAAAAGGACATTTTCCCCTTCGGGTCGACGGAACGCCCCCGCTTTCCCTCCGGGGCCGCACCGTCCCGGGTCATCTCAGCTCGGCCCGGCCTTGTAGCCGACCCCGCGCACGGTCACCACGATCTCCGGACGCTCCGGATCCCGCTCGACCTTGGAACGCAGTCGCTGCACATGGACATTGACCAGCCGGGTGTCGGCGGCGTGGCGATAGCCCCACACCTGCTCCAGCAGCACCTCACGCGTGAACACCTGCCACGGCTTGCGCGCCAGCGCCACCAGCAGATCGAACTCCAGCGGGGTCAGCGCGATGGACTGCCCGTCCCGCTTCACCGAGTGGCCGGCCACATCGATGACCAGGTCACCGATCGCCAGCTGCTCGGGCGCGGGCTCCTCCGAACGCCGCAGCCGGGCCCGGATCCGGGCTACCAGCTCCTTCGGCTTGAACGGCTTGACGATGTAGTCGTCCGCCCCCGACTCGAGCCCGACCACCACATCCACGGTGTCGCTTTTCGCGGTCAGCATCACGATCGGCACCCCGGACTCGGCCCGGATCAGCCGACACACCTCGATGCCGTCCCGTCCGGGCAGCATCAGATCGAGAAGTACAAGATCGGGCTTGGTCTCGCGGAAAGCGGCAAGGGCCTTGTCACCGTCCGACACGAACGACGGTTCAAAGCCTTCGCCGCGCAGCACGATGCCGAGCATCTCTGCCAGTGCGGTGTCGTCGTCGACGACCAGGACGCGTCCCTTCATTCGGCCATCATCCCATTACCTGATCGTGACTTACTCCATCGTGACGTGGAACACACCCGAGCAAGCCCGTCCCGCGTGACCGGCGAGACCGCTCCGGCCTCCGTCACGATCGCCGTCACCAGCTCGGGAGGAGTCACATCGAAGGCCGGGTTGTAGGCCTGCGCGCCCAACGGCGCCACCGCGATCCCGGCGCCGGATCCCGCCCCGGAACCCTGTCCGTACGGCAAAGAGAGCTCCGTCACCTCGCTGCCCGGCCGCTGCTCCACCTCGATGTCCGCCCCCTGCTCCGTCTCCAGATCCACCGTGCTGGTCGGCGCCACCACCACGAACGGCACATGGTGATACCTGGCCAGCACCGCCAGCGGATAACTGCCGATCTTGTTGGCCACCGACCCGTCCGCCGCAATGCGGTCCGCGCCGATCAGTACGGCGTCCACCTCACCCACGGCGAACAGCGACCCCGCCGCCCCGTCCGCCAGCACGCTGTACGCCATGCCCGCGCGCGCCGCCTCGTACGCCGTCAGCCGCGCCCCCTGCAGCAGCGGCCGCGTCTCGTCCACCCACAGCCGCTGCAGCTCACCGGCCCGGTGCGCCGCCCGCACCACCGCCAGGGCGGTCCCCTCGCCTCCGGACACCAGCGCACCCGCATTGCAGTGGGTGAGAATCCGGTGGCCGCCGCCCGGCAGCAGCTCTCCCAGCAGCGCCAGGCCGTGCTCCGCCATCCGCGCGCTGGCCTCGATGTCCTCCGCATGCACGGCCCGCGCCTCGGCCAGCGCGGCCGCCGCGGCAGCATCGACACCGGCCCCGCGGTCGGCCGCCTCGCGATAGGCGGCGGCCGCCCGCCGCACGCCGTAGCCGAGATTGACCGCGGTCGGCCGGGCATACGCCAGCGAGTCCGCCGCATCGTCCACATCGAACCCGCGCGCCGCGGCCAGCGCGACACCGTAGGCACCCGCGATGCCCAGCAGCGGCGCACCGCGCACCGCCAGCGTCCGGATCGCCTGAACCAGCGCCGGAACGTCCGTACAGACCAGCTCGGCCTCCTCCGCCGGCAGGCGGGTCTGATCAAGGAGGACCACAACGGGTCCCTCGGGTGGTTCCTCCCAACGCAACGACGGGATGGGGAGCGCCTGCGCGCCCGCCTCGGATACCTCGTACTGATCGGCCATTGGTTCAGTCTGCCGCCGACACCGCTCCGAACAGAAGGTCCTTCACTGCTCAGGGCTCGGGTACACAGAGCCATCCGCCATGACACGATGACTGACACCGCGGACCCCGGACCCCGGCCGCTCCGGCGGACGGGCAGCAAGAAGGAGCGAAGATGAACGACTCTCCGGGTTGGGCCTCGCCCGGATCCTCTCCCTCCGACGAGCCGGACCGCGGCACCCAGGAGCAGCCCGCCCACCAGACCGCCCCGGACGAACCCGCCGCCGAGCAGCCGTCCCCGCCGAACTGGTCGAAGGAACAGCCGCCCGTCGGCCAGTGGTCGTCCCCCACCGGGATCCCCGGCCAGGCAGGCCCGGCCGACCACCACGCCCACGGCAGCGGCCGCACCCGCGCCGGCGGCACCATCCCCGGCCAGGGCGGCTGGAACGGCCCGGCGGGCTCCCCGATGTGGGGCGGCGGATCCGGCTGGGCCCCGACGCCACCGGCCGCCAAACCCGGCGTCATCCCGCTGCGCCCCCTCGGCGTCGGCGAGATACTCGACGGCGCGGCTTCCACCATGCGCGCGCACTGGCGCACCGTGCTGGGTATATCGCTGGTCATCGCGGTCGCCTCGCAGACCCTCATCACGATCATCAACGGGCTGTGGTTGCGGGGCCCCGGCAGCCGGTCCGCCTTGGACGGCTCCTCCACCCCTGCCCTGCACGAGGTCATGCGCGACCAGGGCAACTCCCTCGCCGTAAACGGCGTCACCTCGCTGATCGGGCTCCTCGCCACCCTCATCTCCACCGGTCTGCTGACCATGGTCATCAGCCGTGCCGTCCTCGGCCGCCCGGTGACCACCGCGCGGGCCTGGCAGGACGCCCGCGGCCAACTCCCGCGCCTGCTCGGCCTGCTGCTCCTGCTTCCCGCCATGCTCCTGGCCGTCACAGCGGTCGGTCTGGCCCCGGGCATCGTCCTCGCCATGTCCGGCGCATCGGCCATGGCTGTCCTCCTCATCCTGCTCGGCGGGCTGGCCGCGATGATCGTGACCGTCTGGCTGTGGGTCCGCTACAGCCTCGCCGCCCCGGCACTGATGCTGGAGAAGCAGGGCATCATCACCTCCATGCGCCGCTCCGCCAAGCTCGTCAGGGGCTCCTGGTGGCGGGTGCTGGGCATTCAGCTTCTGGCCTACCTCCTGGTTGCGCTGGTCGCATTCATCGTCCAGATCCCGGCCACCGCCATCGCCTTCCTCCTCGACGGCGACGGCCTGATGGACTGGGTGTACGGCTCCAGCAACAACACCGGCTGGAACTTCCTGGTCGTCATGGGCATCGGCTCCGTCATCAGCTCCGCCCTCACCTTCCCCATCAGCGCGGGGGTGACCTCCCTCCTCTACATGGACCAGCGCATCCGCCGCGAGGCCCTCGACCTCGAACTCGCCCGCGCCGCAGGCCTCCCCGGCTACGGTGCAGACAGCACGGATACGGTCGGCCCCGGCACCCCCGCAGACACCACTCCGGGAAGCTGATGCGGTGACAACAGGGGGGAACACGGCCGCGCTCGGACGGCTCATGGCGCGCGCCGGCGATGACATACCGGTACGGACCCCGCGCCTGCCCGCCCGCGAAGCGGCGGAGCGCGAGCTGTCCGACCCCCGGTACCACCAGCACGATCCCAATCCGGTGCAGCAGGGCCTGAATTGGTTCTGGGAACGCATCGACGATCTCTTCGGCGTGGCTGCCGGCACCACACCGGGCGGCTGGATCGGCCTCGTCACCGTCGCCGCGGTGGTGCTGCTGCTGATCGTCGCACTACGGCGGCGGCTCGGCGCGATGCGCCGCACCCCGACCACCGGCGGCGCGCTCTTCGCCGATGTCCCCCGGACCGCCGCCGAGCACCGCTCGGCCGCCGACCGGCATGCCGCCGAGGGCCACTGGAACCAGGCGATGCAGGAACGCATGCGCGCGATCGTCCTCGCCCTCGAAGAACGTGCGGTGCTCACGCCCGGTCCGGGCCGTACCGCCGACGAGGCCGCCGCAGCAGCCGGACGGGCACTTCCCCCACATGCCGACCGACTCGGTGCCGCGGCCCGCCTCTTCGACGACGTCACATACGGCGGCCGCTCTGGTACGGAGCGGGAGTACGACCTCTTGACCGCCCTCGACAACGACCTGCAGCACGCCAAGCCCCGTCTCACTGCCGCCCCGACCAGGAGCCGCGGATGACCACGGCCACCACGGACCCCGTCGCGCTCCCCCCCACCGTCGGCCATCTGTGGCGGCGGTCCCGAGGGCTGCTGCTCGCGCTCCTCCTCCTCGTTGTCACCGGCGTGGTGCTCGCGGCCCTCCAGTCCGGCGAACAGCACGGCAGACTCGACCCCCGCTCGGCGGACCGCACAGGCAGCCGTGCCCTCGCGCAGCTCCTGGCCGCCCACGGCGTCACCTCCCAGGTCGTGACCACCTCCGAGGAGGCCGCCGCCGCGGCCGGCCCCGGCACCACGCTCCTCCTCACCGACCCCGACATCCTCACCCCACAGCAGCTGACCGGACTGCGCACCGCGACCGCACACACCCCCGGCCGTATCGTCCTGCTCGCCCCCGGTCCGGCCACCCTCGAAACCTTCACCCCCCACATCACGGCGGAGCACCCGACCGACAACTCGACCCGCGCCCCCGCCTGTTCGCTGCCCGCAGCCCGCCGGGCGGGCACTGCCCTCATGGGCGGCCTCCGCTACGTGGCCCCCGACGGCACGGCCGACCGCTGCTACCTCAGCGGCGGCCGGCCCACCCTCCTGCGGCTCCCGGCCCCGGACGCCGGCCGCGACACCGTGCTCCTCGGCTCCCCCGACTTCCTCTACAACCGCCACCTCGCCAAGCACGGCAACGCCTCGCTGGCACTTCAACTTCTCGGCGCCCACAAGCATCTGATCTGGTACCTCCCCTCCCTAAGTGACCCGTCGTCCGCCCAGGACGACCAGCGCGGCTTCCTCGACCTCATCCCTTCCGGCTGGAGCTGGGGCCTGCTCCAACTCGCCTTCGCCGCCGCCTTCGCGGCCCTCTGGCGCGCCCGCCGGCTCGGCCCCCTGGTGCCCGAACACCTCCCGGTCACGGTGCCGGCCGCCGAGACCACCGAAGGCCATGCCCGCCTCTACGAGCAGGCCAACGCCCGCGACCGCGCCTCCACCGTCCTGCGCGCCGCCACCCGCACCCGACTCGCCCCCCTCATCGGCGTGCCTCCCGCGCACGCCCACACCCCGGACTCCCTTCTCCCTGCCGTTCACGCCCACTTGCCCCAGGCACCCACAGCCGAAGCCGAGCTGCACACCCTGCTCTTCGGCCCGGCACCCGCGGACGACACGGCCCTGGTGCAACTGGCCGACCAACTCGACGCACTCGAAATCTCGATCGTTTCCCAAGAGAGGCACGCCCCCCGTGAGCACCCCGACCGCTGACAGCGCCCGAGCCTCACTCGAAGCTGTCCGCACCGAGATAGCCAAGGCCGTCGTCGGCCAGGACCCCGCCGTCACCGGCCTGGTCGTCGCGCTGCTCTGCCGCGGCCATGTGCTCCTCGAAGGCGTCCCCGGCGTCGCCAAGACCCTGCTCGTACGCGCCCTGTCAGCCACCCTCGAACTCGACACCAAGCGCGTCCAGTTCACCCCGGATCTGATGCCGAGCGACGTCACCGGCTCCCTCGTCTACGACGCCCGCAGCGCCGAGTTCTCCTTCCAGCCCGGCCCCGTCTTCACCAACCTCCTCCTCGCCGACGAAATCAACCGCACACCCCCCAAGACCCAGGCCTCCCTCCTTGAAGCAATGGAAGAGCGCCAGGTCACCGTCGACGGCACCCCCCGGCCCCTCCCCGAGCCGTTCCTCGTGGCCGCCACCCAGAACCCCGTCGAGTACGAGGGCACCTATCCACTGCCAGAGGCCCAACTCGACCGATTCCTGCTCAAGCTGACGATCCCGCTGCCCACCCGTCAGGACGAGCTGGACATCCTCACCCGCCACGCCGACGGCTTCAGCCCCCGTGACCTCAACGCCGCAGGCCTACGCCCCGTAGCGTCCGCCGCCGACCTCGAAGCGGCTCGAGACGCAGTCGCCAAGACCGCCGTCTCCCCCGAAGTCACCAGCTATATCGTCGATATCTGCCGTGCCACTCGCGAATCCCCCTCGCTCTCTCTCGGCGTCTCCCCCCGAGGCGCCACCGCCCTGCTCTCCTCTTCTCGAGCCTGGGCCTGGCTCACCGGCCGCGACTACGTCACCCCCGACGACGTCAAAGCCCTTGCGCTCCCCACACTCCGACACCGCATCCAGCTCCGCCCCGAGGCGGAGATGGAGGGAGTCACCGCAGACTCCGTAATCAACGCCGTGCTCGCTCACCTCCCCGTCCCCCGCTGAGCGACGCCGTGGCCCTCACCGGACGCACCACCCTCATCGCCGCAGTCGGAGCCCTCTTCGTCGGCTTCGTGCTCCCCAACTGGCTCGGTGTCCTCACCGTCCAACTCACCCTGCTGATAGCAATTTTGTGCGACCTCGCACTCGCTGCGCCAGTGCGAAAGCTCCATTTCACCCGAACCGGTGACACAACCGTTCGACTCGCTGGCGAGGCTCACACCAGCCTCACCATCACCAACCCTGGCCGTCGCACCCTGCGCGCCCAGATCCGCGACGCATGGCCCCCAAGCTCTTTCCACCCCGGCACGGACATCCCCGCATCCCGCAACACCGTCCGCATCCCCGGCGCCGAACGCAGACGCCTCACCACGACGCTCCGCCCCACCCGCCGCGGTGACCATCACTCAGTCCGCGTGACGGTCCGCTCCTACGGACCACTCGGCCTGGCTGCCCGGCAGGGAAGCCACCACGTCCCCTGGACGCTGCGCGTCCTGCCACCCTTCACCAGCCGCAAACACCTTCCCGCCAAGCTCGCCCGGCTCCGCGAACTCGACGGCCGCACCAGCATCCTGACGCGGGGTGAAGGCACCGAATTCGACAGCCTCCGCGACTACGCGCCCGGCGACGACACCCGCTCCATCGACTGGCGCGCCACCGCCCGCCGTCAGACCCTCGCCGTCCGCACCTGGCGGCCCGAACGCGACCGTCGCATCCTGCTCGTCCTGGAAACCGGCCGCACCTCAGCAGGCCGCGTCGGCGACATCCCCCGCCTCGATGCCTCCATGGACGCTGCCCTCCTCCTCGCCGCCCTGGCTGCACGCGCCGGCGACCGGGTGGACCTCCTCGCATACGACCGCCGTGTACGAACCTCCGTACAGGGCCGCACCGCCCTCGACCTGCTCCCGGCCCTGACCGACGCCTTGGCCCCCCTCGAATCCGAGCTTGTGGAGGCGGACGCCCGCGGCCTGGCCGCCGCAATCCGCCACCGCACCCCGCGCCGGTCCCTCATCGTCCTCTTTACCGGCCTCGACACGGCTCCCGTAGAGGAGGCTCTCCTGCCGGTCCTCCCTGGCCTCACCCAGCGCCACGAACTCATCGTCGCCGCCGTCGCCGACCCCCGCATCGAAGAAATGGCCGCCGGCCGCCACACTCCCCAGGCCGTCTACGCAGCCGCCGCCGCAGAACAGTCCCGGGCCGCCCGCCGCCGCACCGCAGACCGCCTCCGCCACCAAGGCATCACGGTCATCGACTCCACCCCCACCCACCTGGCGCCAGACCTGGCCGACGCCTACCTCACCCTGAAGTCCACCGGCCGCCTCTGACAGAACCGCCCGCCCCCACACAGCACAAAACCTGCCCTAAGAGAGGGGCAGGGTTGTCTGCTGTGTGGGGGCGGGCGGTTCATCGAGGGCGCTACGGGGGCCGTGACAGCCACCGCCCGATCAAGAGTTACTGATTTGCCCGCCCGCTGGCATGCCCTCTCCCCTGAACACCTGTTCCCTAGACGCGGAAAAACCCCGCACCATGCTCCATCGCCGCGCCGTTCTTCGGGCCGATGCCCCAACGCAAAAATGCCTCGTTCCCCGAGTCGAAACTCGGGGAACGAGGCATTTTCCAAAGATTGTTCGGCGGCGTCCTACTCTCCCACAGGGTCCCCCCTGCAGTACCATCGGCGCTGAAAGGCTTAGCTTCCGGGTTCGAAATGTAACCGGGCGTTTCCCTAACGCAATGACCACCGAAACACTATGAAGTTAACCAACCGGAGCACAGCTCAACGGTCGTTACTTCAGAACCTACACAGTGGACGCGAGCAACTGAGGACAAGCCCTCGGCCTATTAGTACCAGTCAACTCCACACCTTACGGCGCTTCCATATCTGGCCTATCAACC
>NZ_JBEZJZ010000039.1:0-63550 GCF_040651455.1 Streptomyces sp. NPDC048483 | reverse complement strand
GGCGGGCCCCTGAGTCCCAGGGAGACGAGGCCGTCCTCCGGCGCTGCGTCGGCGGCCCGCAGGTCGTGGCGGAGCAGCTGCGGAGGCAACCACGGCGGGACGGCCGACAACGTGAGGCCCGGGCAAAGCGCAGCCCTAGCCCAGCGGAACCACGCGGCCCGCGGCCGCCGACCGCCGGGCCGCCTCCAGGACGCGCAGCGTCTCCGCGGCTTCGAGGGCGGTGACCGGCGGGTCGCCGCCCTCCCGCAGGGCGCGTGCCACCGCGGCGTAGTACGCGGGGTAGTCGCCCGGCAGGGTCGGTACGGGCTCGGCGCCGCCGCTTTGCGGGGACGCCCCGGCGCCGAGCCGGCCCCAGCGGGACTCCGGCTCCACGCCCCACTTCGCGCCCTCGGTACCGGGCCGCAGGCCCTCCCGCAGCGCCGCCTCCTGCGGGTCCAGGCCGTGCTTCACATAGCCCGCCCGGCTGCCCAGCACCCGGAAGCGCGGGCCCAGCATGGCGGTGGTGGCGCTCACCCACAGATGCGAGCGGACGCCGCCCGCGTGCGTGACGGCGATGAAGGTGTCGTCGTCTGCCTCCGCGCCGGGCCGGCGGACGTCGGACTCGGCGTACACGGAGACGGCGGGGCCGAAGAGGGTCAGCGCCTGGTCGACGAGGTGGCTGCCGAGGTCGTAGAGCAGGCCGCCGATCTCCAGCGGGTCGCCGGACTCGCGCCAGCCGCCCTTGGGCTGCGGCCGCCAGCGTTCGAAGCGGGACTCGAAGCGCTGGACGTCGCCGAGGGTGCCGTCCTCGATGAGCTTGCGGACCGTACGGAAGTCGTTGTCCCAGCGGCGGTTCTGGAAGACGGACAGCAGCAGGCCGCGGTCGGCGGCGAGGGCGGCGAGCGCCTCGGCCTCGGCGGCGGTTGCGGCGAGCGGCTTGTCGACGACCACCGGCAGCCCGGCCTTCAGGGCGGCGGTGGCGAGGGGGACGTGGGTCTTGTTCGGGCTCGCCAGGACGATCAGATCGAGGTCGGCGGCGCGGTCGAGCACGGCCTCGGGGGTGTCGGCCGTACGGACCTGGGGGTGCTCGGTGCGGGCCTGCGCCTGCCGCTCCGGGTTGGCGGTCGAGACGGTGTCGAGGACCAGGCCTTCGGTGGCGGCGATCAGCGGGGCGTGGAAGACCGAGCCGGCCAGGCCGTAGCCGATGAGACCGACGCGGAGCGGGGCGTGGGGGGCGCCGGGCGGGCCCGCGGGATCGGTCGTCGCGCTCATCTCGCTCATGACTCCACTCGTCTCGCTCATGAACCCACTTAAGCAACGCTGTTGCCAAAGTGCAAGTGGTGGGGACAATGGACGGGTGACGCGTAACGAACTCGCCGGGAATCCCGGCGTCAACCTCCCCGCGCTGCGCGGGCACAACGCCGCGCTGGTGCTCGGGCTGCTGCGGGCGGCGGGGGAGCAGGGCGTGAGCCGGCTCGAGCTTGCCGCGGCCACGGGACTGACCCCGCAGGCCGTCAGCAAGATCACCGCACGGCTGCGGGCCGACGGGCTGGCGGGCGAGGCTGGCCGCCGCGCCTCGACCGGCGGCAAGCCCCCTACGGTGCTGCGGCTGGTCCCCGGCGCCCGGCACGCGATAGGGCTCCACCTGGACCGCGATGAGCTCACCGCCGTGCTCGCCGACCTCGCGGGCGAGCCGGTCGCACAGCGCCGTGCCCCGCTCGCCTTCGAGGCGGGCGCCGAGCAGGTGCTGACCACCGCCGAACGCGAGGTCGCGGCGCTGCGGGCACAGGCCGGCGGGCCGCTGGTCCTGGGCGTGGGGGTCGCCTGCCCCGGCCCGCTGGACCACACCACCGGGGTGCTGCACCGGGTCACCGGCGCGCCCCACTGGGACGGCTTTCCCCTGCGGGACGCACTTGCCGAACGCCTCGGCCTGCCCGTCGTCCTCGACAAGGACACCAATGCGGCGGCCCTCGGCCTGGCGCAGGGGATACCCGAAGCGGCCCGGTCGTTCGCGTATCTGCACCTGGGGACGGGACTCGGGGCCGGGCTGGTGCTGGGCGGCATCCTGCACCGCGGACCGCGCACCGGGGCCGGTGAATTCGGCCACCAGGCGGTGCAGTTGGACGGCGCGGTGTGCGGGTGCGGCAAGCGCGGCTGTATCGAGGCGCTGTGCCTGGCGGCGGTGGCGCGCGGCGACCTGGCTCAGGCGGCGCGGGTGCTGGGCGTGGGCGCGGCCAACCTGGTGGAGCTGCTGGACATCGACCGGGTACTGCTCGGCGGGCGCACCGTCTTGGAGCACCCCGAGGGGTTCACGAACGGCGTGGCCGAGGTCCTCGCCGAACAGGCCCGTACGCGGGGCGGGGCCGGGGCGGCGGTGCCGGTGGCGCTCGCCCCTGGCGGCGCGCGGGCGGTCGCGGACGGGGCGGCGCAGCTGGTGCTGGCGCCGCTGTTCGGGCCGCGGCATCCCGCTCTGGCGGCGGGCCGGGAGGTCTCTTGAGGCCCGGGGGCCGGCCCTGCCGCCCGGCCAACCGTCATCGGCGGAAAGTCAGCTGATAAGGCGGGATCCGTCGGCCGGGCGGGTGCATCCGCCGTCGGGCCCGCCCGGCGCCGCGCGGCGGGCGTGGCAGGCTCCCTGGGGTGCCCTGCCCGCGCCCCCGAGCACGGAGGACCGATCGCCATGCATCCGCCCGGCGCACGCCGCCCGCGCACCGTAAGGAAGGCACTCTCCCGTACGGCGGCCCTTGCGGGACACCGCGCGGCCCGTGGCGCGCTCGCCGTCGGCCTGCTCTCCGGCGCACTCGGCACGACCGCCGCCGCCCTCGCCCCGGCGCACGGCCCCGTCCCCACCGTCTTCTGCGGCCGCCCGGACAGTACGGACTTCCCCCTCGCCTCCCGGGTGTACGGCGGCCCCGCCACCTACCCGGCGGGCGGCGGCTGGCGGACCTGGCGGCTGGAACTGCGCAACACCACCGACGCCGTCTGCGAGGACGTCCACCCCGTCGTCGTCCTGGCCGCCGCCCACCACGGCCTGCGGCCCGGACGGATCCGCCTGGAGTACCGCGACCCGGCAGACGGCGACTGGCGCGCGGTCCCCTTCGAGGCCACCGACCACGAGGAACAGGTCGGCGTGTTCGCCAAGTCAGGCGGGACCGCCGAGCCCGGCGAGCCCGGCGGGTCCGGGGAGCGGGGGAGCGGCCGCGCACCGGGCGGCGGCCTGTCCGTGCCGGCCAAGGGGACGCTGGCCGTCCCGGTCCGGCTGCGGTTCGCCCCGGAGACCGTCCCGGACCGCATCACCGCCACCGTCACCACCGTCCAGCGCCGCGGCAGCGACGGCGAATGGATCGGCCAGTCCGTCCCCTACCCTTTCGCCGTCCGAGCCGGCCGATCCGGCAGGTCCGAGGAATCCGGCGAAGCCGGCCGGCCGGACGCCTCCTCCGCACCGCTCCCCCCGGAGAAGACCCCCGCCGCACCCGTCCCGCCGCAGGAACTCGCCGCCACCGCCCAGGGCCCGGTACGGCCGCTGTCCCTGGCGGCCGCGGCCCTGCTCGCCGCCGGCGGCCTCGCGCTGGCCGGGGCCCGCCGGCTGCGCCGCTGAGCCGCCACCTTCGCCGGTCCCGCGCAATGCGAGGATCACCGGGTGGAGTACGAGTACGGCCAGGAACCTGGCGCACCCATCCGGTCCGGCATCCCCGAGCACGGACGCATTCCCAAGTACTACGCGGCGAAGGTCGAAATCGCCGCGCTGCTCAAGGAGTTGGGTGAGGGCGAACCGCTCCCGGCCGAGCGGGACCTGGCGCTGCGCTTCGAGGTGTCCCGCGAGACGCTGCGCCAGGCTTTGCGCGAACTGATCCTGGAGGGACGGCTGCGCCGCCTGGGACGTGGCACGGTCGTGGCGGGCCCCAAGATGGAGCAGCCTCTCTCCCTCGCCAGTTACACCGAGGGGGTCCGCCGCCAGGGCCGCACCCCCGGCCGTCATCTCGTCGGCCTCGACCGCTTCCCGTGCCCGGCGCCGCTCGCCGCCGACCTCGGGCTCCAAGTGGGCGATTCCGTATGGCACATGGAGCGGGTGCTGCTCGCCGACGACGAGCGGGTGGGCCTGGAGAGCACCTACGTCGCCGCCGAGCGGGTCCCCGACCTGGACACCGACTTCACCCCCGACTCCTCCTTCTACGCCTACCTCCACGACCGGCTCGGCATCGGCTTCGGCGACGCGGACGAGCGGCTGGAGACCGTCCTGGCCACCCCGCGCGAGGCCCTGCTGATCGGCACTCCCGGCGCGCTGCCGATGCTGCTGATCCACCGGCTGTCGCGGGACACCGGGGGCCGCCCCCTGGAGCGGGTGCGTTCGCTGTTCCGGGGTGACCGGTTCTCGTTCACCACGCACCTGGGGACGCCGGGCTGAGCCGTACGGCACCCCGGCCGTCAGCGCAGAACGAACCCTCCTGAATCGCCCATAAGATACCGGCTAGATCACGACAAGATAACGGGTCTAGGCCAAGTTTGAGGCCCTGTTCACCGTTCCGTCGCCAGGCGGACCGTTCCGGGTCACCCGCCGCCAGGACCGTCTGGGGCATGCGAGTCATAGTTGTCGGAGCCGGTGTGCTGGGCACCATGCACGCCTGGCATGCAGTGGAACGGGGCCATCAGGTCCTGCACATCGAGCGGGAGGCCGAGGCCCGTGGCGCCTCGGTCCGCAACTTCGGGCAGATCTGGGTCAGCGGCCGGGCCGGCGGTGAGGAACTGGCCACCGCGCTGCGCGCCCGTGAACTGTGGGAGGGCATCGGCGCCCGGGTCCCCGAGCTCGGCTTCCGTGCCATCGGCTCGCTGACCGTCGTCAAGAACGAGGCGGAGCGGGCCGTCGCCGAGGCCGCCACCCGCCGCCCCGACGCCGCCGCCCGCGGCTACCGGCTGCTCTCCGCCGAAGAGGCGCGCGAACTGAACCCCGCACTGCGCGGCGGGTTCACCGGCGCCCTGTGGTGCGAGCGGGACGCTGCCGTGGAGCCGCGCATCGCCCAACGCGCCCTGAAATCCGAGTTGTTGAGGTCAGGCCGGTACACCTACCTCGACGGCCGCGAGGTCCGCGAGGTGGTCGGTGAGCGCGCCGTACGCGACGACCACGGCGACACCCACCACGGTGACGCGGTCGTCCTGTGCACCGGCGCCTGGCTCGGCGGCCTGGTCCGCGAGCTGATCCCGGACCTGCCGGTGCGCCGCGTACGCCTCCAGATGATGCAGACCGACCCGCTCGGCGAGCCGCTGACCACCTCCGTCGCCGACGCCGACAGCTTCCGCTACTACCCGGCGTACCGCAGCGACGCCCTGGACGCGCTCAACACGGGCCAGGCTCAGGCGCCGACCGCCGCCGAGCACAAGATGCAGCTGCTGATGGTGCAGCGCGCCGACGGCGGCCTGACCATCGGCGACACCCATGAGTACGAGACGCCGTTCGCCTTCGACACCGTCGAGGAGCCGTACGAGCATCTGACCGGCGTCGTCGAGTCGATCCTGGGCCGCCCGCTGCCGCGCATCCGCCGCCGCTGGGCCGGGGTGTACGCGCAGTGCACCGACACCACCCGCGTCGTCCACCGCCAGCAGGCCCGCGACGGCGTCTGGCTGGTCACCGGCCCCGGCGGGCGCGGTATGACCTGCTCCCCGGCGATCGCCGAAACCACCGCGAACGAACTGGGATGGTGAGCCGGTTGACGAACACCGACAGCACTCCGGACACGCACAGCACTCCGGACACGCACAGCACTCCGGACACGCACAGCACTCCGGACACGCACAGCACTCTGGACACGCACAGCACTCCGGACACGCACAGCACTCCAGACACGCACAGCACTCCTGGCACGTACAGCCCTTCGGTCACCGACGCGATCCGGCTGGTCGTCCTCGACATGGCCGGCACCACCGTCGCCGACGGCGGCCTCGTCGAGCAGGCCTTCGGCGCGGCGGCGCAGCGCCTGGGCGTCGAGCCGGGCAGCGCCGGCCACACCGAGAAACTGGCCTATGTCCGCGCCACCATGGGCGAGTCCAAGATTTCCGTCTTCCGGCATCTGTTCGGCGACGAGGACGCGGCCCAGCTCGCCAACAGGGCCTTCGAGGAGGCGTACGGGGAGCTGGTCGACGGCGGCCGGATCGCGCCGGTCCCCGGCGCCCGCGAGGCCATCGAGGCGCTGCAGGCGGCGGGCCGTACCGTCGTGCTCACCACCGGCTTCGCCCGCGTCACCCAGGACGCCATCCTGGACGCGCTCGGCTGGCGCGGCCTCGTCGGAGTGACGCTGTGCCCGGCCGATGCGCAAGGCCGTGGCCGCCCCTACCCCGACATGGTGCTGGCTGCCCTGCTGCGCACCGGCGCCGCCGATGACGTACGGCAGATCGCGGTTGCCGGCGACACCTCGTACGACATGCTCTCCGGGCGCCGGGCGGGCGCCTCGATCGTGGCCGGGGTGCTCACCGGGGCGCACGACAAGGGGCAGCTGACCGCGGCGGGCGCCACCCACGTCCTCGGCTCGGTCGCCGAACTGCCCGCCCTGGTGGGGGTGGTCTGACATGGGCGCCGCCCCGGAGGCCGGGATCTGCTTCGACGATGTGTCCGTGGCGTACGGCGGGAACGGCGGGAACGGCGGGAACGGCGGGAACGGCGGGAACGGCGGGAACGGCGGGAACGGCAGGGGCGCCGGGAACATCGTCCTGGACTCCTTCTCCCTCACCGTCGAGCCGGGCGAGGTGATGGCGCTGCTCGGTCCGTCCGGCTCCGGCAAGACCACCGCGCTGCGGACTGTCGCCGGATTCGTCCGGCCTCTCTCCGGGCGGGTGCTGATCGGCGGCCGGGACGTCACCGGGCTGCCGCCGTACAAGCGCGGCATCGGGATGGTCGTCCAGCAGTACGCGCTGTTCCCGCACATGAAGGTCGCCGAGAACGTCGCCTTCGGCCTCAAGGCGCAGAAGGTGCCGCGCGCCGAGATCGCGGGGCGGGTCGCCGAGGCGCTGGAGATGACCGGTATGGCCGCCTACGCCGGCCGGCATCCCCGGGAGCTGTCCGGCGGCCAGCAGCAGCGCGTCGCCATCGCCCGCGCCCTGGCCATCCGCCCCGGTGTCCTGCTCCTCGACGAACCGCTCTCCGCCCTCGACGCCCAGCTCCGTTCCGGAATGCTCGCCGAACTCGCCCGTCTCCACCGGGAGCTGCCGGACGTCACCATCCTCTACGTCACCCATGACCAGATCGAGGCGCTGACGCTGGCCGACCGGATCGCCGTGATGGACCGGGCCCGGCTGCGCGACTGCGGCACCCCGCAGCAGCTCTACCGGCGCCCGCGCACCGAGTTCACCGCGTCGTTCGTCGGCACCGCGAATCTGCTGCCGGTCACGGTGGCCGGCGACGGCGTCCGCTTCGCCGGCCGCACGCTGACCATGCCCGTGGACGGCGTGGCCGAGGGCGCCGCCGCCACCTTGTGCGTACGCCCGCATCTCGTCGGACTCGGCAACAGCCCCGGCGCGGACGGCAACACGCTCCGCGGCAAGATCACCGAGGTGCAGTGGCGCGGCGCGACCCACCGCCTGTACGTGGACGTCGACGGCCACCGCGTCATGGCCGACCTGCGCGAACTGCGCGAAACCCCGGCCCTCGGCGACGAGATCGCGCTGCACTTCGCCCCCGAGGACGGCGTCCTCGTCCCGGCGGGGATCGGCGGGGACGGTGACCAGGATGGCTAGTACGGAAACGGACCGGTCGACCACCCGCACGACGGCCGCGAAGCCGAACTCTCAGCCCACCCCGACGACGGCCGCAGAGCCGAATCCTGAGCCGGCGCCGGACCTGACCCCGACCCCGGCCGCGCAGCCGGCGGGGCCTCCCCGTACCCGAGCGGCCCTCTGGGCCCTCCCGCCCCTCGCCGCCCTGGCGCTGGTCTTTCTCTACCCCCTCGCCCTGGTGGTACGGCAGTCGTTCACCCCCGAGGACGGCGGCCGCTCCACCGCCCCGTACGCCCCCTACCTCACCGTCTTCGCCGAGGCCCCCTTCCGCGAAGCGCTCACCAACACCGTCCTGATAGCCGTCGGCGCAACCCTCGGTGCCCTGCTGCTCGGGCTGGCGCTCGCCCTGGTGATCGCCTTTGTGCCGTTCCCCGGCGGCAAGGCCCTCAGCCGCTTCGTCGACATCTTTCTCGCCTTCCCGTCCTTCCTGATCACCCTCGCGCTGCTGTTCCTCTACGGCACGGTCGGCGTGGCCAACGGCCTGTGGACGGATGTGACCGGCGCCGCCACCGGCCCGCTGAACTTTCTGCACACCCCCTGGGGCGTACTGCTGGCCGAGGTCACCTACTTCACCCCGTTTGTGATGCGGCCCCTGCTGGCCGCCTTCTCGCAGGTGGAGACCGGGCAGCTGGAGGCCGCCGCGTCCCTGGGCGCGCGGCCCTGGCGGATCGTACGGAAGGTGATCCTGCCCGAGGCACTGCCCTCGCTGGCCGCGGGCGGCGCACTGGTCCTGGTCCTGTGCCTCAACGAGTTCGGGATCGTGCTGTTCACCGGCGCCAAGGACGTCGTCACCCTGCCGATGCTCGTCTACACCAAGGCCATCCTCGACGGCGACTACACCGGTGCCTGCGTCGTCGCCGTCATCAACATCGCCCTGTCCGTCGCGCTCTACGCCCTGTACCGGACCGTGGCGTCCCGTACGGGCTCACGTGCAGGAGGTGCGCCGCATCGTGCTGGTGCATAGCAAGGCCGCCCGCCGGGCCGTCCACACCCTCTTCTTCCTTCTCTTCGTCCCCGTCTTCGCGCTGCCCCTCCTCGTGATCGTCGCCGCATCGTTCGCCACCAGCTGGAGCGGTGCCCTCCCTTCAGGTGCGACCCTGACGCACTATCAGGACATCGGGCGGGGTGACTCCCTCCATGCCCTGACCACCAGCGTCCTGACCGCACTGGCCGCCGGCCTGGCCGCGCTCACCGCCGGCACCTGGGCGGCGCTGGCGGCGGAAAAGCTCGGCCGCCGCACCCGGCGCCTGCTCGACGCCCTGTTCATGCTGCCCGTCGCGGTCCCCTCCGTCGTGGTCGGCCTCTCCCTCCTGGTGGCCTTCTCCCGGCCCCCCTTCCTCCTCAATGGCACCCCGCAGATCGTGATCATCGCCCACACGGTCCTGGTCACCGCCTTCGCCTACCAGTCCGTGACGGCTGCCCTCGCCCGTCTCGACCCGGTGTACGAACAGAGCGCCGCCGGCCTCGGCGCCCGCCCCGCGTACGTCCTGAGGCGCGTCAAGCTCCCCCTGCTCCTGCCTTCACTGACTGCGGCCGTGGGCCTGTGCTTCGCCCTCTCCATGGGCGAGTTGAGCGCCACGATGATGATCTATCCCCCCGACTGGATGCCCCTCCCGGTCCAGATCTTCGCCGCCACCGACCGCGGCTCCCTCTTCACCGGCGCGGCCCTCGCCGTGGCCCTCATGGCCACAACCCTCCTCGTCCTCCTCGCCGTCTCCCGGATCCGCACCAAGGCCTCCTACCGGTAGCCCGCTTCCCCTTCCCCTTCCCCTTCCCCTTCCCCATCCCCTCCTCGGCCTGCCTCCGTTCGTCCTCTCCTTTCTGAACACCGTGAACGTCTTAGGAGTTGCATCGCGATGTCCCGCCCCCTCCGCACGCCGCTCGCCGCCGGCCTCTGCGCCCTCACCCTCGGCGCCTCGCTCACCGCCTGCGGCGGCGCCTCGTCCGCCGACCCCGATGCCAAAGAGATCACCGTCTACAGCGCCGACGGCCTCAAGAGCGAGACGGGCGACGGCTTCTACGACAAGGTCTTCAAGGACTTCGAGAAGAAGACCGGCATCAAGGTCAACTACGTCGAGAGCGGCTCCGGCGCCGCCGTCCAGCGCCTGGCCCGCGAACGCGCCAACACCAAGGCCGATGTCGTGGTCACGCTTCCCCCGTTCATCCAGCAGGCCGACGGCAAGGGCCTCCTGGACACCTACCGCCCCAGGGGCTCCGAGCAGGTCGCGGCCGACGACAAGGCCCCGAACGGCAAGTGGACCTCCGTCGTCAACAACTACTTCTGCTTCATCTACAACAAGAAGGAGCTGAAGCAGGCGCCCAAGGCCTGGTCCGATCTGACGGACGGCAGGTTCAAGGGCAAGCTCCAGTACTCCACTCCCGGTGTCGCCGGCGACGGCACCGCCGTACTGATCAAGACCATGCACGACTTCGGCGGCCAGGGCCCGGCCATGGCGTTCCTCAAGAAGCTCCAGGCCAACAACGTCGGCCCGTCCTCCTCCACCGGCCAGCTCGCCCCCAAGACCGACAAGGGCGAACTCCTGGTCGCCAACGGCGATGTCCAGATGAACTACGCCAACATGAAGTCGATGCCCCACCAGGGCATCTTCTTCCCCGCCGCACAGTCCGGCGGCAAGCCCTCCACCTTCGCGCTCCCCTATGCCGCGGGCCTGGTCAAGGACGCCCCGCACAGCGCCAACGCGAAGAAGTTCCTGGACCACCTGCTGTCCGAGGACGTCCAGAAGGAGGTGTCCTCGGTCGGCGGCGGCTTCGCCGCCCGCAAGGACATCCAGGCCATTGATGCCAACGCCGTTGCCCTCGCCAAGATCATGCAGGGTGTCGACGTCTTCCGTCCCGACTGGAACGACATCGACAAGAACCTGGATTCGTACGTCAAGGCCTGGAAGACGGCCACGGGCAGCTGACCGTTCATCGGTCCGCCCTCCATCAATCTGCGTCAACTCGCCTGCTGTGGCGGAGAATTGACGCTGTCGTAGGCACGTCTGCGTAGTCCGCTCCGCTTCCCGCACCCCGGAGGACACCCATGCCGCCAGCGATATCCCGCAGGGCCTGGCTCACCGGCGCGACCGGTGGTCTGGCCGCCGCCGCCCTCGCCACCGGCCCCTTCGCCGGCCGTTCCCGAGCCGCCACCCGGCCCTCGGCCACCCCCAAGGTCCTGGTCATCGGCCTGGACGGCGCCGGCCGCCTGGACCGCGTGAAGGACGCCGACACCCCCGCCCTCGACGGTCTGATGGCCGCCGGCATCACCGCCCCCACGAGCCTCTACGCCGCCCCCATGGCCCGTACGGAATCCGCCCCCGGCTGGTCGACGATCATCACCGGCGTCTGGCCCGACAAACACGGCGTCAAGGACAACAGCTTCACCGGCGCCGACTACACCACCTACCCCGACTTCCTCACCCGTATCGAGCGGGCCCGCCCCGCGCTGCGTACCTACGCCATCGCCTCCTGGGCCCCCATCCCCGACCGGATCTTCTCCGCCGAGGTCGACACCCGCATCGCCACCCCCGAGGCGGAGTACGACAAGGGCACCACCGCCCGCGCCGTGGCCCAGCTCAAGGACGGCAACCCCGACGCGGTCTTCGTCCAACTGGACAACGTCGACCACGCGGGTCACTCCTCGGGCGCCGCGAGCCAGGCCTATCTGGACGCCCTGCACGGCGCCGATGCCCAGGTGGGTGAACTGCTCGCGGCCCTCAGGTCCCGCCCCTCCTACGGCTCCGAGGACTGGCTCGTCCTCGTCACCGCCGACCACGGCCACACCGACCCCGGTGGCCACGGCGGCTCCACCTGGGCCGAACGCCAGACCTTTGTGATCGCCACCGGTTCCGGCCTCCCCGCCGGCACCCTCCGCAACGACGTACGGCTCGTCGACATCGCCGCCACCGCCCTGCGCCACCTCGGCATCCCCGCCTACCCCGCCTGGAAGCTGGACGGCCGCCCCCTCCACGAGTCCTTCGCCGACGACTTCGACGCCCTGCGCACGGAGCTGGGCACGGCGGTGGACGAAACCGGCCTGGACGGTTCCGTACTGGGCTTCACCCACACCCCGCCCGCCGGCTGGTCGGTCGACAACCGCACGATGGGCGGGGGAGGCGTCACCGAGTGGCGCGGCTGGTCCTTCACCACCGACGAGTTCTGGACCAGGGCCGCCCCCGACCAGCAGCGCGAGTCCAACGTCCGCGCCCGTGGCGTCTTCGCGGTCGCGGACGGCGACGAATGGTCCGACAGACCCGTCACCGGAACCTTCGACTCCACCCTCATCACCCCGGCCTGGCCGCTCCCCGACGCCACCACGGCCACCCTCACCTACACCACCCACTACCTCCAGGAGGGCACCCAGAAGGCCGAGGTCCTGGTCTCCTACGACGACAGCACCCCCACCCCCCTCACGACCTACACCGCCGATGCCCTCGCCCGGTGCGAGACCCTCGCGCTCAA
The DNA here is from genome assembly GCF_040651455.1 of Streptomyces sp. NPDC048483. Classification (NCBI taxonomy): domain Bacteria; kingdom Bacillati; phylum Actinomycetota; class Actinomycetes; order Kitasatosporales; family Streptomycetaceae; genus Streptomyces; species Streptomyces sp. NPDC048483. The sequence continues at coordinate 51,352 of NZ_JBEZJZ010000039.1, read as the reverse complement.
TGTCCCGGCCGGGGCACGCAGCGCCCGGTTCCACTTCCGGTACACCGGGGGCAACGACTGGTACTGGGCGATCGACGGGGTCAAGCTCACGACGGGCTGACCCGGATTCCCCGTGATCGGCGGGGGCACGGTCGCACCCCCCTGACTTAGGGTGGGCACGTCGGCCGCACGTGCGAGCCGCGGGCCACCCGGGTGACCCGGGGCGGGCGGCCGACGCATCGGGTCTACACGTACGGCAGGAGTCCGGCAGTGGCAGAGCGCAAGCCGATCGAGTCATGGCTCACCGATATGGACGGCGTCCTGATGCACGAGGGCATCCCGGTCCCGGGGGCTTCCGCCTTCATCAAGCGGCTGCGCGAATCGGGCAAGCCGTTTCTCGTACTGACCAACAACTCCATCTACACCCCGCGTGACCTGCAGGCCCGCCTGAACCGCATCGGTCTGGAGGTGCCCTGGGAGTCGATCTGGACGTCCGCGCTGGCCACCGCGCAGTTCCTGGACGAGCAGCGGCCGGGCGGCACGGCGTACGTCATCGGGGAGGCGGGCCTGACCACCGCCCTGCACGACATCGGCTACGTCCTGACCGACCACGCCCCCGATTACGTCGTGCTCGGCGAAACGCGGACCTATTCCTTCGAGGCGCTGACCAAGGCGATCCGGCTGATCAACGACGGGGCCCGGTTCATCGCGACGAACCCCGACGAGACGGGCCCCTCGCCCCAAGGGCCGCTGCCCGCAACCGGGTCGGTGGCCGCACTGATCACCAAGGCGACGGGCGTCGAGCCGTACTTCGTCGGCAAGCCCAACCCGCTGATGATGCGGCACGGACTGAATGTCATCGGCGCCCACTCCGAGACCTCCGCCATGATCGGCGACCGGATGGACACCGATGTGCTGGCCGGCCTCGAGGCGGGCATGGAGACGTTCCTGGTGCTGACCGGCCTGACCCGGCCCGAGGAGATCGAGCGGCACCCGTTCAGGCCCTCCCGGGTCGTCGACTCCATCGCGGACATCGTCGACCTGGTCTGACCGGCCGACCGGCCGGCCGGGCGGCACACGCCCGGACACTCACTGGAACGGTGCAGCGCCGGGCCGTCCCGGATGCGGACTGCCCCGCGCGGGCGGACCTTCGGAGTATTCGGAGGTTCACCATGGGCTCACCGCAACTGATCTTCTGTGCCGCCGTGGCGGCGTGCGTGGTGACGACGGCGCCCGCGTATGCCGATGACGAGCGCGGCGCCGCAACCGGAACGGTCTCCGTCACCCCCGCCGCGGCCGCCCCCGGCGCCGCGGTCACCCTGCATCTCAGCGGCTGCGACGCCGCGAAGGCCACCGCCGAGTCGCCGGCGTTCGCCGCTACGGTGCCGCTGGCCCGCACCGCCGGGCGGGACGGCCACGGCCTGGCCGGCGGCGCCCGGATCCGCGGCAAGGCCGCGCTCGGGACGCATCCCGTCACCGTCGCCTGCCCGGCGACGGGCGGCCGCGCGGCGTCCGCCACCGCCACCGGGACGGTCCGGGTCCGGGTCCGGGTACACCAGGCACCTTCCTCCGATCCGGCCTCCTCCGAACGGGACTCGTCCGAACGGGCCGCCGCCCATCGCGAGCTGAGCAGCACTTCGGCCGTCGGTCTGGTCCTGTCCGGGGGCGCGCTCCTGGTCGTCGCGGGGCAGGTGCTGCGCCTGCGGCTGCGGCTCCGGCGCGAACGGGAAGGCGGGGGTGGCGGGGACGCGAGCTGAGGGGGAGGCGGCACGCCCCCGCGCGTCCACGCCCCGGGGGCCAGGCGCGCGGTTGTCCCCCAGCTTGCTTCGATCGCCCCAAACGGTTGTCCACAGGCCGAGTTGGGTCCGCCCGCCATGTGCCACGATGAATGCGGTCGGCGATCTCGTGCCGGCCGGGATCTGTGCTCCGAGGGGGAGTGGATGTACAGCGACGGAAGTCTTCGGGGGGCGGCCGTGGCCGGACCACCAGGCGTGCTACGGCCTCAACGGGTGCTCCTGCTCCCGTTCCTTCTCACACTCGCGGCCCTGCTGCTCACCGGCTGCACCTCGTCCGACGACGACCAGGAAGAGGGCAGCGGAGTCCCGCCCCGCCCCACCCAACGCCCCAGATCCATCGCCCCGTTCTGGGTCAACCCCGACGGCAAGGCGGCCCGCCAGGTCCGCACGTACGGCAAGGGCGGCAGGACCGACGACGCCTGGCTCCTGCAGAAGATCGCGGCGCAGCCGGTCGCCGAGTGGATAGGCGTCGACGACCCGGAGGGCCAGGCGCGCGGCTTCACCGAGGCGGCCGCCAAGGCGGACCGGGAGGCGCTGCTGGTGCTCTACAACATCCCGCACCGAGACTGCGGCAGCTACTCCCGGGGCGGCGCCGCGGACGGCAATGCGTACCGGGCCTGGCTGGACGGCGTCCTCAAGGGCATAGGCGACCGCGCCACCACCGTCATCCTGGAGCCCGATGCTCTGCCGCACATCGCGGACACCTGCACCCCGCCGCAGTTCCACGAGGAGCGCTACGCCCTGCTGACGGAGGCGGTCGGCAAGCTCAAGGGGCTGGCGCACACCAAGGTCTATCTGGACGCCGGCAATCCGCACTGGATCAGGGACGCGGGCCGGATGGCCGAGCCGCTCAAGCGGGCCGGCATCGACCGGGCCGACGGCTTCGCGCTGAACATATCCAACTACCAGACCACCAAGGAGAACACGGCCTACGGCAAGCGGCTGTCCGCGCTGGTCGGCGGCAAGCCCTTCGTCATCGACACCAGCCGCAACGGCAACGGACCCACCCCCGGCGGCGACGACCCGGAGAACTGGTGCAACCCGCCCGGCCGCGCCCTGGGCACCCCGCCCACGACCAGGACCGGCGACCCGCAGATAGCCGCCTACCTGTGGATCAAGCGACCGGGCGAGTCGGACGGCACCTGCAAGAAGGGGCCCAAGGCGGGCGAGTGGTGGCCGCACTACGCCCTGGAACTGGCCCGCAATGCCAAGAGGTAGCGCCGGGAGACGGCGTGACGCCGGCGACGGAGGCTAGCCCCCCGCCCCCGGCGCCGCCACCTTCACCCACACCGCCTTGGACGGAGTCCCCCGCCCATCGACCGCATGGAGCATGTACCAGCCGGGCGGCACCAATGACGGGTCCGTGGGCAGGGTGACGGTCACCCCGTCCGCCGTCTTGGTGAAGTCCAGGGCGATGGAACGCTGTTCGACGTTGGTGACATGGGTGAACGAGCCGGGCCGCAGCAGCCGCATCTTGGTGATCGTGGCGCCGTGCCGGGTCCCGTACGTCACCCGCCCGCCCAGCGGCACCGTCCTCGGGCCCGGATCCGTCAGCTGCGGCCGCGAGTCGCGGAAGAGGTACGGCGGCGTATAGAGGTCGATCTGCTGCTGGAACACTCCGGGCTTGGTGTTGTCCTTGTCGGCGTAGAGCGAGTCGGAGCCGAAGGTCATCACCCGGCCGTCAGGCAGCAGCAGCGCACCGGAGTGGTAGTTCCGTCCCACCAGCGGATCGGCCACCTGGCGCGCGGTGTTGGCCCGTGGGTCGTACAGCTCGGCCTTGAGGATGTTGGAGTCGCTGCGCCCGCGGTAGTCGCCGGAGCCGTTGGTGGTCAGCACCGAGTCGTCCGGGAGGATCACGCTGCTGGGGTAGCGGGCCTTGGCGTAGAGGTCGGGGCCGTCCTTGAACCGCGGGCTGGGGTCGTGCAGGTCCACGATCCGCGTCCTGGCGGTCGCCCGGGGATCCTCGCCGACCCCGCCCCCGCCGAGCACCATGTACCGCTGTTCCTGGGCGGGCGGCAGCAGCACGGACATCGACGTCTCCAGGATGTCCGGGTCGCTCATCCCCGGTACGGCCTGGAAGGCGTTCGACCTCAGATCCCAGATGCCGGGCTTGCGGCCGACGTTGTCCGGGCCGTAGCCCGCGTTGGAGCCGGTGTAGAAGATCCGGCCCTGGTCGGTGAGGAAGAGGGCGGGATAGGTGGGGAAGAAGCGCCGCTTGGGGAGGTAGGTCCACTTCTTCGTCCGCGGGTCGTAGACCTCGTTCTTGCCGGGCACGACCTGCCCGATGTCGTCCAGGCCGGAGACCGAGAGGACCTTGCCGTCCTGAAGGCTGGTCAGCGTCGGATACCAGCGGGCCTCGTTCATCGGGTCGACGGGCACATAGCGCTCGGCCACCGGGTCGAACTCGAAGGAGTCCCTGATCCCCTGGAAGTCCTTCTTGTCGAAGGACAGCTTCTGCGCGATGCCGTAGAGATTGCGGGCATCCACGCCGGTCAGGCCGTGGATACGGTAGCGGTCCTGGGCGCCGGTGGAGTACGCGCGGCCGTCCTTGAGCGCCTCGACATAGACCCGCGCCTCGCTGTGCGTCACGGTCACCTTGCCGGTCACCGGGTCCTTGGCCTTCTTCGCCCGCGGCACCACCACCGGGTCCTTGGACGTGAACGTCCTGCCGTTCTCCTGCCCGGTGAAGAGCGTGCCGGCCGGGAACGTCCGGGGCCCGTCCGGGTTCTCGTTGTAGACGATCATGAGGCCGCCGGCCTTCTTCACGTCGCCGCCCAGCTTCTCGTACCGCCGGGTGCCGCCCGCCACCAGGAGCTTGCCGTCCGGGAGCTGGGTGTGCCCGGAACAGAAGAGGTCCTTGGGGGTGTCGATGTTCTTGAAGGTGTTCTTCTCCGGGTCCCACAGGACCGTACGGAACGACTTGGCGCGGAAATTGGCGGCGTTGTTGCCCGACCCGGCGACCAGCAGCACCTTCCCGGTGTGCAGCAGGGCCGCATGGATGGTGTTGATGCGGTACTTGTCCGGGACGTCGACGACGTCCCAGTGGCCGTTCGCCGCCTTGTACTCGGGCTTGTTGATCTCGTACCGGTGATACTGCTCCGAGGCGAAGTCGTAGAGCGCCGGCCCGTTCATCCCGGCCAGCGCCAGAACCACCGCCGTCGCTATCGCCACTCTGCGGGCGCGGCGGCCCGGACGGTACTTCATGTCTGACGTCCCCCAAAGGCGATCTGCAGGGTCTGGTCGGTGGTCTGGCCGGCGTCGGGGGCGCCGGAGGGCTCAGCGGCGGCCGGACCGGGCGGCCCGGTGGCGGCCCTCCGCTTCTCCCTCCGTACGGAGGCCCGCCAGGCAACGATCGGCGCGGCCGTGATCAGCAGTGCCAGCGCCGCCCACGTGATCATCGCCGGATGGCTGTGCCCCAGGAGGAACGAGGCGCCCAGCGACCCCCCGAAGATCACAAGGAAGAACAGATGCACCCGGAACGTCCCGAACAGCGTGTCCGGACTCGACGCATCGCCCTTCGGCGTCACCACGAACCTGCTTTTGCGCCGCAGTACCGCATCGAACAGCGACCGGGCGTAGATCGGCGCGGACAGCGCGGACATCACCATGCCGGCGATCCCGCCCGACCCCTGCGGTTCGTGCGGCGAGACATTGTGCCGCCGGTTCCAGACGTACAGCCCGATCTGCAGCGCCGAGGCATTGCCGTAGAGCATCATCCACACCGACGGGTCGATCTGGACACCCGAGGCGCCCAGCCCCAGGAACAGCGCACAACTGAGCGCCGCCAGGATCCAGTTCAGTGCCGACATCGGATAGAAGATCACCATCATGGTGTAGTTGAAGAGCCGGCCCGGCGGCAGCGTGAACGGCGCCTTCCAGAACTGCTTGAGGATCGTCTCGTACGTCCCCCGCGACCAGCGCAACTGCTGGGTGAAGAAGTCCGTCCAGGCGGTGGGCCCCTCACCGACGGCGAGCACATCCGGCGTGTACACCGACCGCCATTTCTTCCCGGTCCGCGGATTGCGGTGCCGGTGCATCTCGAACCCGGTCGCCATGTCCTCCGTGATGGAGTCGTACAGCCCGCCTATCTGGCGGAGTGCGCTGATCCGTACGGCATTGGACGTGCCGACGAACATCGGCGCGCCGTAGCGGTTGCCGGCCCGCTGGATGAGCGCATGGAAGAGGAACTGCTGCGACTCGGCGGCCTTGGTGACGAAGGTGTCGTAGTTCCCGTACACCTGCGGCCCGATGACGAATCCGACGTCCGGGTCGCGGAAGAAGCCCAGCATCCGCTCCAGGTAGTTGGGCAGCGGGACATGGTCGGTGTCGACCGAGGCGAAGTAGTCGTAGTCGTCACCGTGGGCCTGCAGCCAGGAGTTGTAGTTGCCGTGCTTGGTCCTGGCACGGTACGGGCCCTTGGGCCGGTTCCACTCCGCTATGTCCTTGCGGGTGAAGTGGTGCACGCCCAGTCGCCGGCAGACCTCCTTGACCTCGGGGTCGTCGCCCTCGTCCAGCAGCCATACGTGCAGCAGCCCGCGGTGGCGCACCTTGACCGCCGCCTCGAGCGTCTTCGTCACCATGGCCAAAGGTTCCTTGCCGGGCACGAAGGAGGTGAGGAAGGCGACGCGGGTGCCGTGCTCGGGGACGACCGGGATCGGGTCGCGGGCGACGAGGGTGGCATGCGCATTGGAGAGCACATTCATGCACCGGAAGAACTCGATCAGCCCGATGGAGACGAGCATGACCACATCCAGCACCGGCAGGAACTCATAGGCGGGGTAGTCACGTTGGGTCCAGTGGGCGGGCTGCAGCAGCCAGGCCAGCAGCCCGAGCGAGACCAGCGGCGCGGCGCCCAGCAGCAGGGCCGCCCGGATGCGGTGCGGCTCGTCGGCGAGAAGGGAGCGGTAGCGGACCTTGTACAGCTTGTCCGGGTCGGGCTGGGTGAGCGGACCGGCCAGCCGGCTGTAGTGCTCGTAGTCGTAGCGCGGCAGTGGTGCGCGCTGCTCCTGTCGGCGCTGCCGGTGCAGACGCGGCAGGCGCAGCCGTGTCGTCGCGGACGGGTCGAAGGGTGGCGGCCCGTCGTGCGCGGGCTGCCGGTCGTCGGCATGCCACGGGTCGTGTGGATACGGCGTCCGGGCACCGTCAGGCGGCGACGTCATGAAGTCCATCCCCCCGCACGCAGCATCGGCTGCGTGCCACTAGCTGATGGCCCGAGTCCGCGGTCCCCGTCGACCGACCCGGGCTTCACTGATGTCGACCGCCCTCCGTCGTGAGACGGCTTTGGCGGCGTTCAGGTTGCAGCGGCACCCGAACTGCCTGACCGTCGGCGGATGATGGCGGCCGGGCGTGGTGCAGGACACGCTAGAACGCGCCCTGAAACGCCCGATCGATTTCGGCCGACGGTGCCCCCCTGTCCCGTAAAGCCTTGGCCTTACGTTGGTAATGTCCGGCACCGGCCGGCAGTGATGGACATCGCGGGATGCGGCGAAACGGTGACCCACCGGATAGGCGGGCCGACGGAATCGGGGGCGTCGTGGCGGACGACAGGCACATGATGCAGAACGCCGAGGCGCGGAACCAGACGCGCGATCCCGGCAAAAGTGGTGAACCGGCGCGCCCCGGCGCGGTATGGCACGGCCGCTGCATCCTTGCGCTCGGCGCGCCCGCCCTGGCGACGCTCGCCGCCTGCCTGATCGCCCTCACCGGGTACGTCCTACCGCCGGCCGGGTGACACCGCAGCGCACGTACGGGCCGGCGCTGGACGCGGTGCGCGCCCCCACGGCCGGCCCCCGGGCCCCGGTACTGGCCACACTCGCCCCCTCCCGCTGGGTCCGGGCCCGCTTCGCCGCCTTCGCCGTCGCCCTGCCCACCGTCCCCGTGCTGCTCCGGGCCCTGGCGGCGGGCGAGCCGGCCGCTATCGGTGCCTGACCCTGCACGCCGAGGCGGGCCATGTCCCCCTCAACCTCATCGCCTCGGCCGAGCTTGCGGCCCCTGCTCCTGGGGCGTGGAGGGCCGGCTGCTCTGGGGGCCCGACACGTCCAAGGGGGGAGGCCGCCGAGGCCAAGGGGCAGCCCGCCGCCGAGTCTGGCCGGGCACGGCGCCGGTCCCCGCACTCCTTGGCTTGATCGTCTCGGTGGCCGCCATGGGCGCACCGCTGCTTCCGGCCGACGGGGCCGGCACATCTGGACGGCGATCGCCGCCGGCCTTGCGCCGCCGGCCTCGCGCTGCCGGTGGGCGCGCTGGGGCGCGGCGACTGAGCTCTCAGCGACCGAGGCTGCACGCGGCCAGGGGCTGCAATGACTGAGGCCCCTCGCTTGGCGAGGGGCCTCAGTCCTACGTGCGCCGCCAGGGACTCGAACCCCGGACCCGCTGATTAAGAGTCAGCTGCTCTAACCAACTGAGCTAGCGGCGCGCGCTGACCTGAAGAACTTTACACGAACTTCGGGGGTGCTCCGTACCCACGTCCGAACCACCCACACGCACGATATGCGTGACCCGTGTCACAGACTCGGCCGCGTGCCCGGCCGAAAACCCCGTCACCTCGGGACCTTCGGCCGACGGGTACCCCGAATCGGCCCATGAGGATCGGGTTCATGGCCGTAGCGCACCGCTTGCCCGTCAACATGCGCCATCAACCCCCGGTTGAGAGGCTGAAGCAACGCCGCGGCGGGCGTGTCCGACGCCGAGGCGGGAGCCGTACAGGAAGCCCTGAACGAGCCCGGAGGGAACTGACATGGGAGCGCCGGGAAGTGCCATAGGCGGCCGCGGAGGCGGCCACCGGGGCGGTCGCGCACCGCGGTCCCCGCAGGCCGGCGCCACGCCCACGTCCGGCGCAATCACCGGCCCGGATTTCACCGGCCCGGAAATCACCGGCCGGAGGACTCCCTGCTTCCCGCCGCCGGCCCGGCATCAAGCCGGGCGCGGCCCGGCTTCCCCTGAGCGTGCGGACGAGGCTCCGGGCGGCGCGCCCCCGCTCGGCCCGCCCCCGCACCCGGGCCCTCCGGGTTCCCCGTGGACGACGTCCCCGGATGGCGTCCGTCACTCCTCCCCCACCTCCTGCAACCCCACCGCGCGCGTCGACGTCTGCTAGGACGCGCGCCCCGGAATCGGGTCTCCCGGGACTCGCCCCTCCTCGGAAAGGTTGATCGTCGTGGTGTCGACAGCCAAGCGCACACTTGAGATGCAGCTCCTCATAGGACCGCACGACGCGGTCCCGGTGGCCGGCCGGTTCAGCTACCGCAGTGACCGCCCGTATGAGGTCGAGGTCGACTTCATAACCCGCGGCCGGTCGGTCGCCACCTGGCTGTTCGCCCGTGAGCTGCTGCTGGGCGGCCTGCGCGACGAGACCGGAGAAGGAGATGTACGGGTGTGGCCGTTCCGCGGGCCGGGTGGGCAGCGCCGCATCCATATCGAACTGTCCACCGACGACAGCGTCTGCGAGCTGTCGGTACGCACAACGGAGCTGACCGCATGGCTGGAGCAGACGGCGGCCATCGTGCCGCCCGGCCGGGAGAACGAATACCTCGACATGGACACGCACCTGGCCCGGCTCCTCGCGGGAAAGCGCTGATGACGACCATGCCGACCACAACCGACCCCGATCTCATGCCGCTGACCGCTCCCGGCGAGGCGGCCACGCCCCGTCCCCGCCTCGCCGTACCGCCCGCACAGCGCACCCCGGTACGCCGCCCCGCGGACGACGTCACCGGCGCCGCCTCCTCCCTGTCGTCACCTTCACCCTCCTCGCCGTCATCGCCCCCCTGCGGCTCGTCGCCGCACGAAGCCCGCATGCACGGCTTCCTCCCCGAGCGGCCCCCGGTCCGTTCCATGATCGGAACCTGGACCCGGCTGGATGCCATGGCCCACGCCGCGGCCGCCGCCCCCGGCCGTGAGGCCGCCATCGCCCTCGTGGAACGGGCCCACTGCGCCAGCGAGTTGGCCGCCCTGCGGCAACGCGTCTCCCGCCTTTCGCCACGCAACGCGGAAGCCGCCGCCATGCGCGTCGCGGTGATCGCGGTGTCCTGTGGCTGGAACGGCCTCGACCCGCAGGCCCCGGCCGCCCGTCAGGTCGCCGACGAGGCATTCCTCGATCTGTGGGCGGCCGTCGCGCACCGCATCGACCACGACCAGTTCGTCGCGCTGCCCACCCTCGCGCTACGCAACTGGGCCCCCGAACGCAAACCGCGCAAGCACATCCCCATTGACCAACTGGCCCGCACGGAAGCGCTCGTACCGATCGTCCGCTGGGCCCCGGAGGGCCAGCCGCTCAGCCGCCTCGACCGCTTGATGCTGGCCGCGACCCGCCTGGAGGCCCACGGAATCTGGCTCTTCCGTCTCGCCGAAACCCTCGCGGGCCGCGCCCCCGACGACTCCTCCACCCCGACGGCCCTGCGCCGCCTCGTCCGCGTCCAGCACGCCCTGCGCGCCCAACTCCGCTCCGAGGCCGCGGAACTGGCAGCCGCCCCGACGACCCCGCAACAGCGCGCCGTCCTCGGCGCCCTCGCAGAACAGGGTGCCCTGGAACCCCCGGTCCTCCAGGCCGCGGACGCGGTGCTCGGCGTCGGCGGCCGCCGACCGGGCGACGGCCGGCGCCAGCACCTGCGCCGCCACCTCCCGGCATCCCACCGCGCCTGGCTGAGTGCGATGGACCGCCACTGCGCCCCGGTCCGCACCCTCGCCCACCGAGGTGGCCCCGACGCTGCCGTCTACCGCGAGGCCCAGGAATCCCTCATAGCCCTCCGCCGCACCTACACCTCCCTCGTCCAGGCCGCCGCACATCCCAGCACCGCCACGCCCCTGCCGACGGCAGCGTGACGCCCACACCACAAGGGACGACCCCGTGACGGAGGCTTTCGGCATGCGCGACACCGGCCTGCCCATGGCAGCGTGTGCCGCCTCCGCATCCGACCGGTTCGCCACCCCTTGATTGCGCTTGCCATTGGTCTGGACATGCCCAACCATGCTGATTAGTCTGCCACTTGGTCTAGACCGCACTTCATCTGCTCACGGAACTCCCCCCACGTTCTTCAGGAGCGAAGCATGCGCAAACGGATCAGTGCTGCCGTGATCGGCATCGGCATCGTCGGTGTCTCCCTTCTCTCGACAGGCAGTGCTTCCAGCCACGGCTACAGCGACGCGCCCCCCAGCCGTCAGGCGCTCTGCGCCAACGGAACGGTCAAGGACTGCGGTGCGATTCAGTACGAACCACAGAGCGTCGAGGCGCCCAAGGGCTTCCCGGCCGCCGGGCCCGCCGACGGGAAGATCTGTTCCGGCGGGCACGACAACTTCGCCGAACTCGACGACCCGCGCGGCGGCAAGTGGCCCGGCACCAAGCTCTCCCCGGGCCAGGGCTACACCTTCACCTGGCGCCTGACGGCACGCCACTCCACCGCCGACTTCTCCTACTTCATCACCAAGGACGGCTACGACCCCACCAAGCCGCTCACCCGGGCCGACCTCGAACCCGAGCCGTTCATGACGGTGCCGATGGGCGGCGCGCAGCCGGGAGAGACGGTGCAGCATCAGGGCACCGTGCCCACGCAGAAGTCGGGACGCCACATCATCCTGGGTGTCTGGAACATCGCCGACACGGGCAACGCGTTCTATGCCTGCTCGGACGTCGACCTCTCCTGATCCCGTTCCGTGGGGTCTCCCTGCCTTCCCCCGGGGAGGCCCCGACGCCCGGGGCGAGTGCCGAGGAGGCTGGGGGTGACCGGGACTCCAAAACTGACGTAGCGTCAACTATCCTCCGGCGCCATGGCACCCACCCACACCCACAGCAGCACGTTCCCCGGCGCCGGCGCCCCCGCGACCGTCGCGGAGCTGGTTCGCGCGCAGTGGGGCGATCACCGCACCGGCCTCAAGTCCGCCGAGGGCGCCCTCACCCACCATGAGATGGCCGCGGGCGCGGCCGCACGGGCGGCGTTGTTCGGGGAGCTGCTGCCGCGGGGCGCGGAGCCGCACATCGGGGTGCTGCTCGACAACGTTCCCGAGTACCCGCTGTGGCTCGGTGCCGCGGCGCTCGCCGGAGCCGCCGTGGCCGGCATCAACCCCACGCGCCGCGGCCCCGAGCTCGCGCGCGACATCGTCCACACCGAATGCGCGCTGCTGATCACCGAACGCGCCCACCTGCCCCTGCTGGCGGACCTGGAGCTGCCCCTCCCGCCCGAGCGCGTCCTCGTCGTGGACGCCCCGGCCTACCGCGAGCTCCTCGCACCGTACGAGGACGCCCGCCCCGACGGGATCACCGGCGCCGCCGGGGGATCCCCCACCCCCGCCTCCCGGATGCTCCTCTACTTCACCTCCGGCTCCACCGGCGCGCCCAAGGCCGCCATCTGCTCCCAGGGCCGCCTGGCCGCCGCCGGACACTCGCTGGTCGGGTACTTCGGCGTGCGGCCGGACGATGTGCACTACCTCTGTATGCCGATGTTCCACGGAAACGCCGTGATCGCCGGCTGGGCCCCCGCGCTCTCCGGCGGCGCGGCCGTCGCGCTGCGCCGCCGCTTTTCGGCCTCCGCCTTCCTCCCCGACGTCCGCCGCTACGGCGCCACCTACTTCACCTACGTCGGCCGCGCCGTGCAGTATCTGCTCGCCACCCCGCCCGCCCCCGACGACCGCGACAACCCGCTCCGTACGGGCTTCGGAACCGAGGCGGGGGCGGTAGACGCCGCTCGTTTCGCGGACCGGTTCGGTGTGCGCCTGATAGAGGGGTACGGCTCCTCCGAGGGCGGCGCCGCGCTCCAGCGCTCACCGGGCACCCCGCCCGGCGCCATCGGGCGGCCCGCGCCGGGCGACGATCTCGCCGTCGTCGACCCGGAAACCGGCGCCGAGCTGCCGCGCGCCCGCCTCGACGCCGACGGCCGGCTGCTGAACGGGGACCAGGCCATAGGGGAGCTGGTCAACCGCGGCCGCAGCTCCTTCGAGGGCTACTGGCGCAACCCGGAGGCCACCGCCGCGCGCACCCGCCGCCTGCAGGGCCGGGCCGGCTCCGGCTGGTACTGGACCGGCGATCTCTTCTTCCGCGACACCGAGGGGTTCTTCCACTTCGCGGGCCGTGCGGACGACCGGCTGCGGGTGGACAGCGAGAATCTCGCCGCCGCGATGATCGAGAACATTCTCGCCCGCTACGCCCCGGCCACCGGCGTCGCCGTGTACGCCGTGCCCGATCCGGTTGCCGGCGACCAGGTGATGGCGACCCTCGCGCTCCGCGACGGCGCGGCGTTCGACCCGGAAGGGTTCGCGGCCTTTCTCGCGGCGCAGCCCGATCTCGGAACGAAGATGGCGCCGCGATTCGTACGGACCGTGGCCGCTCTCCCGGTGACCGCCACCAACAAGGTGCACCGGGCCGCCCTCCGCCGGGCCGGATTCCGCTGCCCCGAACCGGTCTGGTGGACGCCGATGGGGGCCGGACCTGCGGGGACCACGGGACCGGCCGCGCCCGCCGGGAGCACGTACCGCCGCTTCACCGACGAGGAACGTGCCGTGCTGCTGGCCCACTACCGCGATCACGATCGGGCGCACCTCCTGGAGAGGTGAGAACGCCGAAGTGGGCGTCCCCGGAGAACCGAGAACGCCCACTTCACAGGTGCGCCGCCAGGGACTCGAACCCCGGACCCGCTGATTAAGAGTCAGCTGCTCTAACCAACTGAGCTAGCGGCGCGCGCTGACGAAAGAAATACTACCTGGTCCGCAGGGGTGCTCCCGACCATGCCCGGACGGCCCGACGGACGGCCCGACGGACGGCCCGGCGGAGGCCCTGCGGCCCCGCCGGCCCGGTGCCCCGCTCAGATCGCCAGCGACAGCAGCACCGGAGCGGCCTTGCGGTTGAGGGCATCGGCGGCCTGGCGCAGGCGGTGCGCGTGCTCCAGGGGCATGGACAGGGCGAGGCAGCCGACCGTCGAACCGGCGGTGATCGGTACGGCGGCGCAGACCGTGCCGACGGCGTACTCCTGGAGGTCGAGCATCGGGACCGTCGGTGGCTGGCTGTCGAGCTTGTGGAAGAGGACCTTCTCGTTGGTGATCGTCCGGGAGGTGAGCCGGGCGGTCTTGTGGCGCGAGAGGTGGTCTTTCCGGCCATCGTGGTCCAGCTGCGCGAGCAGGCATTTGCCGACCGCGCTGGCGTGGGCGGTGCGGCGGAATTCGGCCCACTCGTTGACCTTCGGGGCCAGCGGGCCGTCGGCGTAGTGCAGGATCTTGACCTCGCCGTCGATGTACCGGCTGATGTAGACCGCCGCACCCACCGAATCACGCAGTTCGTCGAGGGTGACCTGCAGTTTGTCCCGCAGGGCCTGGTGCCGGTCGCGGCCGGAGCCCAGCAGGAGCAGCGATTCACCGACGACATACGCCCCGTCCGAGACCTGGTCCACATAGCCCTCGCGCCGCAGCATCGACAGCATGTGGGCGAGGTGGCCCGTGGGCAGACTGGTTTCGCGTGCGATCTGTGCATCGGTCACGCCGTCGGCGTGCCTGGAGACCGTTTCGAGCACGCGAAGGGCGTACTGCACCGAATGGAACGGCGCGGTCGGCTCGGGCTTCAGCGCCACGGTGTCCCCCTAGCAGGTTGTTACCGCTTGCGTCGTCACCTCGTCGTTGGCCACGGCGGCGCATGCGCGGACCGTGCCCGGACAACGGGGCTCGTATCACGATAGCGGTCAACGGCCCTCGATGGAGGGGGTCTTGACCGAAAGACGATGCCGTTCACGCGTCTGTGCAGGGGAGAGTTTCCCTGGCATATGCCAAAAGCATGGTCTGAGTCCGGCGGTGCGCCGGGGTGCTGTCCTGTGACATGCCGGAGCCCGGCCCTTTGCAGAGGGCCGGGCTCCGTAGTGCACGACACGGGGGCGCATATGAAGGCCCTTGGGCGTGCGCCGGGGGCGCATCGGTGGCAACGGCGGGGCAATGGTCACCGGAGTCGCAAGAGTCCCAGCTGTCCCATTTCGCCCTGCGTCGGCCGGCGCAACGCCCCCACACCTACCGACCCGCCGCGCCGCCGCCCCAACTGCCGCCTACAGCACCGCGCTCAGGAACTCCCGCGTCCGCTCGTGCGCCGGGTCCGTGAAGATCTGCTCGGGCGGGCCGAACTCGATGACCCGGCCGGCGTCGAACATCATCACGCAGTCGGAGATGTCCCGGGCGAAGTTCATCTCGTGCGTGACACAGAGCATCGTGATGTCCGTGGTGTGCGCGATGTCCCGCAGGACGTCCAGCACGCCGGCCACCAGTTCCGGGTCGAGGGCCGAGGTGACCTCGTCCAGCAGCAGCACCTGCGGCCGCATTGCCAGCGCCCGAGCGATGGCGACCCGCTGCTGCTGGCCGCCGGAGAGCTGGGTGGGGTACTTGTCGAGGTGCTCGGTCAGGCCCACCAGGTCCAGCAGTTCGCGGGCCCGCTCCTCCGCGGCGTCCTTGTCCAGGCCGAGGACGTGCACCGGCGCCTCGGTGATGTTCCGCAGCACCTTCATGTTGGGGAAGAGGTTGAACTGCTGGAAGACCATGCCGATGTTCTTGCGGATCGCGCGGCTGTGCTTGTCGCTCGACGGGACGAGCTTGTCACCCTTCTTTTCGTGGGTGAGGTACTCGCCGTTGAGCGTGATGGTGCCCTCGTCCGGCTTCAGCAGCGTCATCATCAGCCGCAGGATCGTGGTCTTGCCGGAGCCGGACGGGCCGATCAGCGTGACGTGCTTGCCGGAGTAGACCTTCATGTCCAGCGAGTCGAGGACGGTGTGCGAGCCGAAGCGCTTGGTGACCTTGTCGAAGCAGATCAGCTCGCTGCCGTCGACCGCCGGGTTGGCGCTCTCGCCGGAGGTGGAACCGGAACCGGACGCAACGTCCTTGCCGCTCGCGGTGTTCTCAGGTGTGTTGGGGGTGCTTTCAGCGGACAAGGCGACGCTCCAGGGCTCGCAGGAGAAGAGAAGCGGGGTAGGAGATGAGGATGAAGGCGATGCCGACGACGGTGAGGGGCTCGACGATCTGGAAGGTCTTGGCGGCGAACTGCTTCGCCTCGCCGAGCATTTCCAGCACACCGATAGCGACGAGCATCGGCGAGTCCTTCAGCATCGCGATGACGTAGTTGCCCAGTGCGGGGGCGACCCGGCGGATCGCCTGCGGCAGGATCACCGCGATCCAGGTACGGCTCCGCGGCAGGCTCAGCGCGGTCGCCGCCTCCCACTGGCCGACCGGTACGCCGTCGATGCCGGCGCGGTAGACCTCCGCGGTGTACGTCGAGTAGTGCAGGCCCAGCCCGATCACGCCGGTGACCATGGCGGAGAGCGTGATCCCCCACTCGGGCATGACGTAGTAGAGGAAGAACAGCTGCACCAGTAGCGGGGTGTTGCGGACGAACTCGGTGATCGCGGTCACCGGCCAGCGCACCACCGTAAGAGAGGAGCGTTGCGCGAGTGCCCATACGAGGCCGAGAGCAAAGGCCATCAGCGAGCCGAGCGCCAGGACCTCGAGGGTGACCACCACACCCTTCCAGAACATCGGCATGAAGTCGCCGACCGCGGACCAGTCGAACTTCATCACACATCACCTTCCGCGGTGGCACCGGTGGACGGGCCGGAGGCCGTACGGGCCACCGGGCCGATCGGGCTCGACTGCTTGCCGATGTTCAGCCTCGAGGTCATACCGGCCCGCTTCGGCGGGGCCTGGCCGATGCCCGCCTTGGCGTGCCGCTCCACCACTCGCATCCCGCGGGTGAGCACAAAGGCCAGGACGAAGTACATGACCAGGATGATCGTGTAGACAGGTGTGCTCTGCGCGGTGGCATTGCGCACCAGCTGCGCGCCGAAGGTGATGTCGGGTACGCCCAGGAGCGACACCAGAGCGGTGCCCTTCAGCAGCTCGATCGCCAGGTTGTTGAACGGCGGGACCATCTCCGGCCACGCCTGCGGCAGGACGATCTTCCGCAGCTGCTGGGCGGGCGAGAAGCTGAGCGCGATGCCCGCTTCGCGCTGGCCGGGGGAGACCGCCGCGATGGCGCCCCGCACGACCTCGGCGCCGTATGCCCCGTACGTCAGGCCCAGTGCCAGGACCGCGGCCCACATCGGGGCCAGCTGCCAGCCGAAGGCCATCGGAGGCACGAAGAACATCCAGAACATGAAGATCAGCGCGGAGGTGCCCCGGAAGATCTCGAAGTAGGCGCCGGACAGAAAACGGACGGTCCGCAGCCGGTGGGTGCGCGCGATGCCGATCGTAAACGCCACCACCGCGCCGAGCGCCGCGCTGTAGACGGTCAATTGGACGGTGATCCACACGCCCCTGAGGAGGAGTTCCCACAAACCCCAGCTGATATCGCTCATGGCCGGCACTTCTCCTTGGCGGTGATCTCCGTCATCTGGTCCTTTGTGAACCCGAAAGGCCGCATGAGGTCCAGGAGTTCGCCGGACTTCTTCATCTTGTGCAGCTCGCGGTTGAACGCGTCGCGCAGATTCGTCTCCGGCGAACGGAAGGCGAAGGCGCCGACGTCGATCACCGGCTTGCCGTCCATATACGGTGTGACCTCGGCGGTCGCCTCGGCCTTGGTGGTCTTCGACTGCCGTACGACATTGCGTACGGTCACGGCTGTACCGACGAAGACGTCCACCCGGCCCTGTTCGACGGCGAGCAGGCCCGCCAGCTGGTCCGGCAGCGTGGAGATGTTCTTGACCCCGGCCTCCTCGGCGTAGCCGAGTTCCGCGTATCCCACGCCGGTCGCCATCTTCGCCCCCTTCCGGGCGATGTCCTTGTAGGTGTGCAGCCCCTTTGGATTCCCCTTGGCGACGATGAAGGCGTCCCGCATCTGGTACTCGGGATCGGCGAAAATGACCTGTTCGCAGCGCTCCGGTTGGATGTACATCCCGGCGGCGACCACATCGAACTGCTGGGAATTCAGCCCGGCGATCAGCGAGCTGAATTCGGTGGGAAAAGGCTCGACCTTGGGCACACCGAGCCGTTTGAAGATCACCTTGGCGATGGTGGGCGCCGAGCCGGTCAGCTTGCCGTCCTCGCCGATGTAGCCGTACGGCTGCTCGCCCGCCAGGCCCAGCGTCACCGAGCCCTTGGCCTTCAGCCGTTCGAGCAGATGTCCGCCGTCCTTGGCCTCGGCCGTCGGCACCCGGCTGCAGGCACTGGTCGCTCCTAGCGCACCCGCTGCGCCGAGCGCCGCTACCCCCGCGAGCAGCGAGCGACGACGGATGCCGCCTGTCGGTGGTCGTTTGATGTCTGAGGTCTTCCCCTGTGGTGGAGCCATGGGCGCGCGACTACCCGAAACTGTTGGAACATATGCCGATCGTTTCCGGCCCTTGATACAAGCGAGGGCAATACAAGTGGTGGTGATACGAGCAGTGAGACTTGTTCCGTAAGCCGGTATTGCCCCCCTACGATCTGGGCATGACCGATCGCTTCATCGAAGTCTCCCTGGACAAGCGCGGCGTCAGCTGCACGGCCAAGTTGCTCGACGACCGCGCTCCGATCACCTGTAGCGCCGTCTGGGACGCGCTCCCGCTCGGCGGCGACGTCTACCACGCCAAATACGCCCGCAACGAGATCTACGCCCTCGTTCCGCCGTTCGCCCCGCAGGAGCCGCCGCTGGAGAACCCCACGATCACACCCATCCCCGGCGACCTGTGCTACTTCACCTTCAGCGACACCCAATTGGCCACCGCGTCCTACGGCTACGAACAGGAGGCCAAGCACCAGGGCCGCGCCACCGTCGTCGATCTCGCCCTCTTCTACGAGCGCAACAACCTGCTGATCAACGGCGACGCGGGCTGGGTGCCGGGCATCGTGTGGGGCTCGGTGGTCGACGGCCTGGACCGGATGGCGGACGCCTGCCAGGACCTGTGGCGGGCCGGCGCCCTGGGGGAGACGCTCAACTTCCGCCGGGTCTAGGAGGCAGGGGGCGCGGGGATCTCCGCCGCCCCCGCCTCGTACAGCGCGTGCGCGGCGCGCAGCACCAGCGCGTCCGCGTGCCGCGCGCCCACCAGCTGTACGCCGATCGGCAGCCCGTCGCCGTCCACCCCGCAGGGCAGGGTCGCGGCGGGCTGCTGCGTCATGTTGAAGGGGTAGGTGAACGGCGTCCAGCCCGTCCAGCGGGCGTGCCCGGAACCGGACGGCACCTCGGCGCCCGCCTCGAATGCGGTGATCGGCTCGGTCGGCGTCACCAGCAGGTCGTACGCGCTGTGGAAGCGGCCCATCGCCTGGCCGAGCGCCATCCGCGTGTCGACCGCCGCCAGATAGTCGAGCGCGCTGTAACCGGCGCCCTGCTCGCAGATCTCCCGCAGCCCCGGGTCCAGCAGCTCGCGCGCCGCGCCGTCCAGGTGCTGCACGACCCGCGCCGCGCCGCTGAACCACAGCGTGTGGAACGCCTCCACCGGGTCGGCGATGCCCGGGTCGATCTCCTCGACCACCGCGCCGAGCCCGGCGAGCGCCCCCACGGCCCTGCGGACCGCCGCCGCGACCTCCGCGGCCACCGGCACGTCCCAGCCCAGCGACGGACTGAACGCCACCCGCAGCCCGGCCACCGGCCCGTCCAGCGCCGCACGGAACGAGCCGGCCGCCGCCCCCAGCTGCGACCAGTCCCGCCAGTCCGGCCCGGTGATCACATCCATCATCAGCGCCGCGTCCACCGCGCTGCGGGTCATCGGCCCGACGTGCGCCAGCGTCCCGAAGGGGCTCGCGGGGAAGTGCGGGACCCGCCCGTACGTCGCCTTGAGCGCGAAGATGCCGCAGAAGGAGGCCGGGATACGGACCGACCCGCCGCCGTCCGTGCCCAGGCTCAGCGGTCCCGCGCCCAGCGCCACCGCCGCCGCGCTGCCGCCGCTGGAGCCGCCCGCGGTGCGCTCCGGGTCGTACGGATTGCCCGTCACCCCGTGCCGCGGGCTGTCGGTGACACCCTTCCAGCCGAACTCCGGGGTGGTCGTTTTGCCGACGAACACCGCGCCGGACTCCCGCAGCCGGGCCACCGACGGCGCGTCCTCGCTCCAGGGGCCCTCCTCCCGGACCGTGCGCGAACCGCGCAGTGTCGGCGCGCCGCGGGTGAGGAGCAGGTCCTTGACGGTGACCGGGACCCCGTCCAGCAAGCCGGCGGGGGTGCCGGACCGCCAGCGCTCCGCCGACTTCTTGGCCTCGGCCAGCGCCTCGTCGGCGTCGATCCGGGTGAAGCAGTTCGTCCGGTCCTGGGCCGCCTCGGCGCGTTCCAGGACGGCCGAGGCGGCCTCGACGGGGGAGAACTCGCCGGCGGCGTACCCGGCGGTGAGGCGGGTGGCGGTGAGGTCGGCGAGGTGGGTCGGGGTCGGTTCGGTCGTCATGCGTCCTCCGAGCGTTGGCCGCCCCCGGGGAGGCGGCGGGCGAGGCCGGGGCCGGGCGGCCCGCGCCGTCACTGCACCGGTACGTACCCGAGCCGTTTGTCGACGAGATTGCGCAGCGGCCGGCCGGCCGACCACTGGTCGAAGTTGTCCTGGAACTGCTCGGCGAGCGCGTCCCGCCAGCCCAGCGTGTCGCCGCTCATGTGCGGCGAGACGATCAGGTGCGGGACGTCCCACAGGGGACTGTCGGTCGTCAGCGGCTCCTGCTCGAAGACGTCCAGCGCGGCGGCCGCGATCCGCCAGCCGCGCAGCGCCGCCACCAGATCGTCCTCGACGACCAGGGCGCCGCGCCCGATGTTGATGAACCGCGCCTGCGCCGGCATCAGGGCGAACGCCTCCTTGCCGAACAGGCCGCGGGTCGCCTCCGTCAGGGGCGCCGCGCAGACCACCCAATCCGCGCGGGGCAGCAGGCCGTTCAGCGCGTCACCCGGGTGTACGAGGCCGAATTCCGGGTCGTCCGGCCGGGCCCGGCGGCCGACAAGATCAACCTTGACACCCAGTGCCAAGAGGGTGGTGCCGATGGCCCGGCCGATCGGGCCGGAGCCCACCACGACCGCCCGGGTGCCCGCCACCCGGCGGGTCTCGCGGTGCTGCCAGCGCCGCTGCCGCTGGAGCTCCCAACTTCCGTAGAAATCTTTGGCCATGGCGATCACCAGACCGGCGACGTACTCGGCGATCGGCTGCTCGAAGACGCCCCGGGCATTGGTCACCAGCGTGTCGTCGGCGATCAGTGCCGGGCACAGCAGCCGGTCCACGCCGGCGCTGGCGGTGTGCACCCACCCGGGTTTGGGGCCCTTCTCGGGCCACGCCCGGCGGATCGCATCGGAGGTGAAATCCCAGGCCAACAGCACATCGGCGGAAGGGAGTAGGCCGGCCAGCGAGGCCTCGTCGGCATAGATCACCCGGGCTCGGCCGGTCAGCCGGTCCAGCTTCGGCGGCGGGTCGGAACCAAGGACAAGGACGGTGCTTTCGGACATAGGTCAGAAACCGTTCTGAAACGTGAGTCCCTTTTACTTAAAGGGGCGCCGAGAAGATGCCTGAGATGCGAGGATTGACCACGCTAAGAAGTCGTATCTACCGTGTCAACAACGGCTCTGTTCCGACGTCCCGGCATACACCGGCTGCATTACCTTCCCGGCCACTGGCCTGGCCATTCCAGCCCTTCGTTCTTCTAGGGGCCTTCATGGACGTCTCTTTTCTCGGAGGCCCACAGCCTCAGCTCGGTGTGGGCGTCGTCGCGCCCTTCGACTTCGCACTCGACCGTGAGCTGTGGCGCTGGGTCCCCGACGACGTGTCCCTCCATCTCACCCGGACTCCTTTCGTGCCCGTCGAGGTCAGCCTCGATCTGGCCCGTCTGGTCAGCGAGCACGAAACCCTGCAGGCCGCCGTGCAGGCACTGTGCGCGGTCTCCCCGCAGGTCATCTCCTATGCCTGCACCTCCGGCAGCTTCGTCGGAGGTGTGGCGGGCGAGCGGGCCATGTGTGCCGCCATGGCCCAGGCGGGGGAGGTTCCCTCCCTCACCACATCGGGCGCGCTCCTCGAGGCGCTGCGCGAGATCGACGCGCGGCGCATCGCGGTGGTGACCCCGTACACCAAATCGGTCACCGACTCCCTGGAGGACTATCTCGGCGAGGCGGGCATCACGGTCACCGGCCGCGCCTACCTCGGACTGACCCGGCACATCTGGAAGGTGCCCTACCGCGACGTCGTCGACATGGCCCGGGCGGCCGTGGTCGGCGCCGCCGA
Source organism: Streptomyces sp. NPDC048483 (assembly GCF_040651455.1). Taxonomy (NCBI): domain Bacteria; kingdom Bacillati; phylum Actinomycetota; class Actinomycetes; order Kitasatosporales; family Streptomycetaceae; genus Streptomyces; species Streptomyces sp. NPDC048483. Next base: position 29,490 of record NZ_JBEZJZ010000039.1, on the reverse strand, counting down.
CGCGCTCTTCATCAGCTGTACGAACCTGCCGACCTACGACGTCATCCCGCAGCTGGAGGCCGAGCTGCGGATGCCCGTACTGTCCGCCAACCAGGTCACGATGTGGGCCGCGCTGCGCGCCATCGGCGTGTACGCGGTAGGCCCGTATCAGGCGCTGCTCGACCCGGTGGCACGGCGTGGCCCCGCCGCGATGAATCAGGTGCCGGAGACGGCCGGGCCACGGGTGACCCCCGAGGCCGCGTTCGCCGGGCCGCCCGCGCCTCCTGACGGGGAGATGGGTGACGGCGTCGAGCCCTCGCCCTACCTGCCCGAGGATCCCGGACCCCAGCCCCCGGTGTGAGGCCGGTCCGCACCCGACCCCTACCCCCGCGCCCCCTCGCGCTGCCGGCGGCCCCACCGCCGGCAGCCCTCCACGGGGCACCTGCACCCACCGCCCACACACGAAAGGGAGAGCTGTATGGCATCGGTCGGCTTCCTCTACCCCGGCCACTCCGCCGAGGACGACTACCCCCGGATCGAAGGGCTGCTCGGCGGCGCGGTCCGGCTGCCGCTCGTCCACACCGATATCGGCGAGGACGCCCACCGGGTCGACGCGCTGCTGGAGATGGGCTCCGCCGCGCGTCTCGCGGCCGGCGTCGACGCGCTCAAGGAAGGCGGCGCCCAAGCCGTTGTCTGGGCCTGTACGAGCGCCAGCTTCGTCTTCGGCTGGGACGGCGCGCACGAACAGGTGCGGGAGCTGTCGGCCACGGCCGCCCTGCCCGCCTCCAGTACGTCCTTCGCCTTCGCGCACGCCGTCCAGGCGCTCGGCGCGCGCCGGGTCGCGATCGCCGCCACGTATCCGGAGGACGTGGCCGAGCACTTCCGCACCTTCTTGAAGTCCGCCGGGGCGGAGGTCGTCGCCACCTGCGGCAGCGGCATCATCACCGCCGCCGAGGTCGGCACCTGGGGCCGCGAGGAGGTGCTGCGGCTCGCGCGGGCCGGCGACCATCCCGACGCCGAGGCGGTCCTGCTGCCGGACACCGCCCTGCACACCGCCGCGTATCTGCCCGACCTCGAAGCCGAGCTGGGCAAACCGGTCCTCACCGCCAATCAGGTCACGGTGTGGGAAGGGCTGCGCCTCCTCGACCGCGAGATCTCCTGCCCGCCGCTGGGCACGCTCTTCGCTCGGGCGCCGCGCCAGTAGCCGTACTGCGCGAACAGCCGCAGCGGCGGCACCGACCCGGAAACCGGTCCGGTCGGCCCGAAGCGGTTCGACCGGCCCGGAATATTCGGAGAGCTTCTCCGGTTGACCCCCTCGCAGACCAGCGCGACGCGAGGAGGATCCGCACCGTGAGCGGCGAAGAGGACCACACCCCGGGCAACGACGACGGTATCCGGGGCCCCGCCAGGGGCACCGCCCCCGTCCCGCTGTCCGTGCTCGACCTGGTGACCGTCGGCGCCGGCAACACCGCCACCGGCGCCGTGCGCACCGCCGTCGGCATCGCCCGTGCGGCAGAGCGCCGCGGCTTCCACCGCTACTGGGTCGCCGAGCACCACTCCATGCCCGGCGTCGCCTCCTCCTCGCCCGCCGTGCTGCTCGCCCACCTCGCCGCGCACACCTCATCGATACGGCTCGGCTCCGGCGGCGTGATGCTCCCCAACCACGCGCCGCTGGTCATCGCCGAGCAGTTCGGCACGCTGGAGGCGATGGCCCCCGGCCGCGTCGACCTGGGCCTGGGCCGCGCACCGGGCACGGACGGCGCCACGGCGGCCGCGCTGCGCCGTACCGAGCGAAGCCGAGAGCTTGGGGAAGAATTTCCTCAGCAGCTGCTCGAGTTGACCCGCTTCCTGGACGGCTCCTTCCCCGACGGCCACCCGTACGCCAAGATCCACGCCGTCCCCGGCCCGGTGCAGGCCACCTCGCCCGGCGGCGTCCAGTCCCCCCACCGTCCGCCCCTCTGGCTGCTCGGCTCCTCCGGCTTCAGCGCCCAGCTCGCCGGCGCGCTCGGCCTGCCGTTCGCCTTTGCGCACCACTTCTCCGCTGCCAACACCGTCCCCGCCCTCGACCTCTACCGCTCCTCCTTCCGCCCCTCCGAGGCCCTCTCCGAGCCGTACGCCCTCATAGGTGTCGCGGCCCTGGCCGGCGAGGACGAGCGCGAGGCCCGCCGCCAGGTCATGACCGGCGCCCTGTCGATGATCCGCCTGCGCACCGGCCGCCCCGGCCTGGTGCCCACCCCGGAGGAGGCCGAGTCCTACGAGTTCAGCGAACGGGAACGCGACTTCGTCGACACCTGGCTGGGCAATGTCATCCACGGCACCCCCGACACCGTCCGGCAGGGCCTCGACGACCTCGCCAAGCGCACCGGCGCGGACGAGCTGATGATCACGGCCAATGCGCACGACGGCGCGGCCAGGCTGAGGTCGTACGAGCTGATAGCCGATGCGTACGGGCTCCCGCAGGGGTAGGCCGTACGCCGGGCCGGCGGCCCCCCGGCCCCGCCGGAGGGGCGATCAGCTCCCCGTCCGCCGCCCCGCATCCAGCAGCGCCTCCACCCGGTCCGGGGCCACCGGCCGGGAGTAGAGCCAGCCCTGCCCCGTGTCGCAGCCGATGCGGCGCAGCCGTTCCGCCTGCTCGGCGCTCTCGACGCATTCGGCGGTGACGGTGAGGCCGAGGCGGTGGGCGAGGGCCACCAGAGCCTCGACGATCATTTCGTCGGCGGGGTTGGGGTGTTCCTGGGAGCGGAAGCCGTGGACGAAGGAACCGTCCAGCTTGAGGACGGAGACGGGGAGGCGGCTGAGGTAGGCGAGGTTGGAGTAGCCGGTGCCGAAGTCGTCGATGGCGATGCGTACGCCCATGTCGCTGAGGGCCTGGAGGGCCTGCAGGGGCCGGCCGGCCGAGCCCATCACCGCGGACTCGGTCAGTTCCAGCTGGAGGAGGCGCGGCGGCAGGCCCGTCTCGGCCAGGATGCCGGCCACGTCCGCGACCAGGTCGGAGTCCCACACCTGACGTACGGCCACATTGACGCTGACGAACAGCGGCTGGCCGCCGGGGTGCGCCAGCTGCCAGGCGCGGGCCTGGTGGCAGGCCCGTTCCAGGACCCAGCGGCCCAGTTCGACGATGGCGCCGTTCTCCTCCGCCAGTGCGATGAACCGATTCGGCGACAGCATTCCGAACTGCGGATGCCGCCAGCGCACCAGCGCCTCGACGCCCTGCGCCCGGCCGTCACCCAGTCCGACCAGTGGCTGGTACTCAAGGGTGAATTCGCCGCGGTCGACGGCCGGGCGGAGCGTGCTGGACAGCGCCTGGCGGGTCATCCGGTGCGCATTGCGCTCCGGGTCGAAGAGGGTCCAGCGGGCCTTGCCGTCCTCCTTTGCCCAGAACAGCGTGGTGTCCGCGGCCTGCATCAGCCCGGTGACGGTGGTGCCGGCGGCGGCCCGCTCGACGACGCCGATGCTCGCCGAGACCGACAGCCGCTGGCCCGCCAGGTCGAACGGCCGCTGCAACGCGTCGAGCACGCACCGGGCCAGTTCGGCCAGCTGGTCGGTCCCGGTGGAGTTTTCCACCAGAAGGGCGAATTCATCACCCCCGAGGCGCGCCACCAGATGGCCGCCGTGTCCGGGGCCGCGGTCGCCGACCGTCTCCGCGCAGCGGGTCAGCCGCTGGGCGACGGCGCTCAGCAGCCGGTCGCCGACGCGGTGCCCGAGGGTGTCGTTGACGGCCTTGAAGCCGTCCAGGTCGAGGTAGCACAGCCCGATCCGTCCGGTACCGGCCGGTTCGAAGGCGGCCGCCTCCAGGGCGGCGGAGAGCCGCTCGAAGAAGAGCGCACGGTTGGGCAGGCGGGTCACCGGGTCGTGCATCTGCAGATGCCGCAGGCGGGCGAGCAGATCGTGCCGGTCGCTGATGTCGGCGACGGACAGCAGCACCCGGTCCTCACCCATCTGCGGCTCGACGGTGACTTCCACCCAGACGGAGTGCCCGTCGGGGTGTTTGAGGCGGCGGGTGCAGTGCAGCCGGTCGCTGCGGCCGCACAGCACCTCGCGGTAGGCGGTCCACACCCGCGGGTCCGCGCCGAGGTCGGTGAGGTCCGCGGCGGTGGCGGCGACCAAGTCGTCCGGGTCGGTGCCGACCAGTTCGCCGAAGGCGGGGTTGGCCGCGAGGACCAGTCCGTCGCGGTTGAGGACGGCCATCGGGAGACGGGCGGCGTGGAAGGCGGCGCGGTAGTCGGCGAGCGCGGCGGCGGTGTCGTCGCAGCGGCCCAGGGGGAGGTGCCGCGTACCGCCGGATCCTTTGGTCCTGCCATCACGTTCCGTCACGGATGGCAGCGTCGCTCCGCGCGTGCGGCCCGTGCTGTCGGGGTGTCCGCTCACTGCTCGCTCCCGCATGGCGCTTGTCTCGTGATGGAGGGTGGATCTCGCGCTGGAAAGTGTGGCGATCATAGAGGCTGGTGCAGGGGCCGATCCAGCGACGCAGCCGTGATCATCGACCTGCATGACGGAACTTCAGCCATTTCTGCACGGCTGTGTTCGCGCCGATTACACGAATGGCCGTTTGTCACTTTCCGTTACGGGACAGCCGCGACGCGCCGCGTCACTCGTCTGGGCTCCCGAGCAGGACGAACGGCAAGAAACGCCACAGGGTGGGGGAGGTTTCTCGAATCCGTCCCGTGGAGGTCGATGTGCCGCGCGACCAGACACCCGACGGGGTGGAGCGCCGCCGCCTGAGGCGCCTCGCAGCCGTCACCACCTCGCTGAGCGCGCTGATCGCGACCTCCGTCGTCGCGGGGCCCGCCACCGCCTCCGAGGCCGCCCACTCCTGCGCGCTGGGACGCACCGAGGCCCATCACTCCGAGGGCCTGGACAGCTGGAACGGCGGCTATCCCCGCCCCACCGGCAAGCTCGACGCCGTCATGATCTTCCTGTCCTTCCCCGACTCCCGTCCCATAGCCCGGCCGGGCGAACTCTCCAAGGACTATTTCCCGGCCACTTCACGCTTCTTCGACCGCGCCTCGTACGGCAGGTTCCGGCTGCGCTCGCACCTCCACCAGAAGTGGGTGCAGATGCCGCACCGGTCCGCCGCGTACGGAATACAGCGCGACTGGGACGCCGGCCGCCGTTCGGCCTATCTGCGCGACGCGGTCGCCGCCGCGGACTCCTCGGTGGACTTCAGCCGCTACGACCTGGTCTATTTCGTCGCCGACCCGGACGCTCCGGGCGTCGACTCGGACGCCACCAAGGTCGTCAACCTGGACGAGCCGATGCACGCCGACCACACCGACCTGCGCCGCTTCGTGACCGTCTTCGAGCAGAGCCCGCCGGACCGCAATGTCCTCGCCCACGAGACGGGCCACGTCTTCGACCTGCCGGACCTCTACCACCGCCCGCAGGACGGCAGGGGCGACTGGGACACCTATGTGGGGGACTGGGACCTCATGGGCAGCCAGTTCGGCCTGGCGCCCGATCCCTTCGCCTGGCACAAGTGGAAGCTCGGCTGGCTCGGCGACGACCAGGTGGACTGCACACCCCTGAGCCGCGCGCCCTCACTGCACTCGCTGCGCCCCCTGTCCGCCCCCACCGAGCCCGGCGACGACCGCCGCCGACGGCTGCTGGTGGTCCGTACGGGCCCGGACAGCGTCCTCGCCCTCGAGGCGCGCGGCGCGGCCGGCAACGACCGCTCCGTATGCAGCCAGGGCATCCTGGCCTACCGCGTGCACAGCGACACGGCCTCCGGGTCGGGCCCGGTGCACGTACTGGACGGCCATCCCGGCACCGCGGGGTGCTGGGGCACCTCCGTCTACCCGCCGCTCGCGGACGCGCCACTGGGTGTGGGGGAGAGCCTGACCGACGCGCACGCCGGCGTACGGATCCAGGTCGAGCGCCGCAGCTCCGACGGGGACTGGACGGTCAAGGTCGCCCGCGCCGACTGAACCGCGCACCCGGGCACGACGAAGGCCCCCACCGAGGTGAGGGCCTTCGACCGTCTGTGCGCCGCCAGGGACTCGAACCCCGGACCCGCTGATTAAGAGTCAGCTGCTCTAACCAACTGAGCTAGCGGCGCCTGCTGACGGAGGAAACAGTAGCACCCGGCCCGGGGAGGGCGAAAATCGGTTTCGCTCAGCCCGGAGTCAGCGCCGGAACCGGGCCCTGAGGTGCGGTTTCGCGCTCCTCCTCGGCCGCCCAGCGGGCCGCGCGGACACAGGCCCACAGCAGGACGTCGGGGCCCGGCAGCCATGGATTGCGGACGTCGGGAGCGACCAGCCACCGGGAGGCGGCCGGGGTGGCCGCGCCCCCGGCGCCCTCCGCGCCGTCGACGGAGGTGTGGCAGGGGTGCAGCGGCGGGACCGTCACCGCGTCCCCGCTGCCGTGGCACAGCAGCGGCGGTACGGCGCGCGCCCACTCCTCCCAGCCGAGCAGCGACGGCAGCCGGTGGGCGCTCCCGGCGGCGGCGAACAGCAGGATCCGGCCGCGGTGCGCCGCCACCGGCCCCGAGCCGGGGCCCACGGACCATAACCGGTCCACCATGCGGCGCCCGAAGAGTGCCGGGGCGTTGATCACGTCGAAGGCGGTGCCGCACGGCAGCACGCTGGGGGCGGCGGGGTGCGTCGCCCACAGGGCCTGGAGGGTGTGCGGATGAGGGCTGGCGGAGGCGAGCCAGTCGGCGCCCGCGAGGGTGACGTACGCCGCTGTGGGGAACGTGAGGGTCCGGGGAGTGTCGGGCAGCCAGTCGCTCATGGGGGCAGGTCTACCCATTTCCCGCGTTCTGGATATGCGGATTGCCGGAAAACGGGGTGGCGCCGAGTGTGAGCAGGTATCTTGCCCGCTTTGCATATGCCAGCGGCTCATAGTCGGGGAACATGAGCCGTTCTGAGGTACGTGTGACGAGTGATACGGGCGGGACGTGCCGGCCGGTGTTCAGCCGGCGTCGGCGATGTGGGTGCCGCCGTCCCGCATCAGACCGCGGCCGAACTCGATCATCTTCAGCGCGTAGTCCTCGGACCACTCCGCCTGCTCGGCGAGCACGGCCAGCGGCATCCGGTCGAACCGCTTCGGGTCGGTCAGCTGGGCGGCCGCGATCGCCTGGTACTCCGTGGCGCGGTCGGCCGCCACGCGGAACGCCAGCGTCAGCTCCGTGGAGCGGCGCAGCAGCTCGCACGGGTCCTCCATCGACTCCAGGTCGAAGAAGTGCTCGGGGTCGGCGACGGCCTCGGGCGGCTCGAAGACCAGTGACGCGGGCCTCCTGCGCCGGGGTGCCGGCGCCTCGGCGCGGGGGTCGGAAGCCGGACGCGGCTGGGACATGTACGTACCTCCAGGATCGTGTGCCGCATTCCATTGTCCCGCGTCGCGCAAGTGGGCCACAGGGGCGGGGGCCGGGCCCTGGGTTTTTCCCGCCGCCCCCCCTTCGGGGGGTGGGCGGGTGAGGACGTGCGGTTCGCGGGTGGGCGGCCTGTGCGGCACGCCGGACGCCGGACCCGTAGCGCGGCCCCGGCCCCGGCCCCGCCCGTCGGCCCGGTCTACGGTCTCCACCGCACCCGGTGCTCCGACAGATGTGCCAGGACGGCGTGGTTGGCCTCCCAGCCGTCGGGGAACTTGACCGTGACGCCCAGCTGGACCGGCTCGGTCGAAGGGTGCTCGTCCAGCAGCTCGGCGACGCCCTCGCGGCACACCACGATGCAGGCGTGGCGGTGGCGGGAGGCGAGCACGCACAGCCGGCCGGTCTCCAGGTGGAAGGCGGTGGCGTCGGGGCGGCCGGAGAGCGGGTGCAGCACGACCGTGACGTCGAACTCGCGGCCCTGGAGGCGGTTTGCGGTGTCCACCGTGACGCCGGTGACGCCCAGGTCGGCGAGCGCGGCACGGACCGCCGCCGCCTGGTCGCGATGGGCCGTGCCGACCGCGATCCGGTCGGCCGTCAGCGGCACCGGGTCGGGGGAGTTCTCGCTGGTCGCGGCGCCACCGCGGTCGAGCAGCCGGCGCGCCACCCGGGCCACCGCGCGCACCGCCTCCGGGTCCGTACGGGGCGTATGGCGGGCGGGGAGTTCGAGCAGGCCCCAGCCGGACTCGGCGGCCTCGTCCAGGACCCGGTCCACGCCCGAGCCGTCCCCGGCCACCCCGAAGGCAAGGCGGCGGTCACCGTGGTCCGTACCGCTGCGGAACGGCGTGTACGGGTAGAACGCGTCGGACACCAGGGGCGCGGCGGAGGCCGGGAGGCGCCAGGAGACCGGGAGGCGGTGCTGCGGCAGGTCGGGGTTGTGCGCCAGGAGCGTGGCCACGGCACTGGAGGACGGGTCGTACGCCAGCCCGGCCCACTGGTCGGCGCCCACCACGCTGAACGGGTCCAGCTGGCCCGGATCGCCGACGAACAGCGCCCGCTCGAAGAGCCCGGCGACGGCCAGCAGCGCATCGGAGCGCATCTGGTACGCCTCGTCCACGATGGCGTGCTGCCAGGGCGTCTCGACCTTGGTGTAGGCCCACTTGGCGGCCGTCGAGACGACGATGTCCATGCCCGCCAGGTCGGCGACCTTGGCGGACGTACGGACCGAGGGGAGCTCGGCCAGCGCGGGGTCGAAGGCGTTCACGTCGCTGCTGTGGAGGCGGCCGACCGGCAGGCCGGGGTCCTTGTCGGCCAGGCGGAGGACGAGATCGTCCACCTGGGCGTTGGTCTGGGCGACGACCATCAACGGGCGCCCCGCGGCGGCCAGTTCGCGGGCCGCGCGGACCACCAGGGTGGACTTGCCCGCGCCCGGCGGGGAGTCGACGACCACGCCGCGCCGGCTGCCGTGCAGCGTGTCATGCAGGATCGCGTCCGTCGCGGCGGCGGCCGCGGCCGACGGGTCGAGGCGAGAACCAAGCACGCGCAACCTCCTTGTCTTTCGGGGCAACCGGGCTGGTTCCGACCCGGCTGGTGTTGATCGTGTAAGACTCGATCGTTTGCTGAGCGACCGAGCGGTGTGAGCCAGGAATCCCCCTGCCCAGCTGGGGGAGGGTTCAAAGGAAATCCTCCGCGGTCACGGGGTCGGGGGCGCCCGCGGCGGCGGTCGGCGGCGGCCCGCCGTGCGTCCAGGGGGTGTCCTCGGGGTCCGGCAGCCCGGGGCCGCCGCGCGGGGAATGCTCGAACAGCGTCCACGTCACCGCATCGCCGGGCTCCGGCACCGAACCGGGCTCCGGCTCCTTGCCGCGCCCCATCCCGCCCGTCAGCCGCACCACCGGGCCGCCGCGCTCCCCGGCCACATAGGAGACGAACTCGGCGGTCTGGGTCCGGCCGTCGGGCAGCGGGCGGTAGAGCCTGGTGTTCTCGGACAGCTGCGGGCGGTCGGCCGTGCGCAGCGTGACCAGCGGGCGCGGCATCGGCCGCCGACCCTCGGAGTACGCCATCTCGGTATGGACGACCGTGCCGCACATCGCCTCGCCGGACAGCCGGCGGCCCGCCATCACCAGCGGGTCGTCCAGCGCCTCCTGGGCGTCGAGCTGGGCCTGCGCGGCCTCGCGGGAGGCCAGCTTCTGGGCGGCGGTGATGGCGTCGTCCCGCCTCGGCTGCGGCGGTTCCCCGGCGCGCACCCGGTCGCGGTGCGCGGTGTAGGACCAGCGGTCGCGCTTCCAGCGGTCGGTGACCCGGGCCCCCGGCGGCAGACCGCGCAGCAGCTCGAGGCCCTGCCAGACGGCGTCCCAGGTCGGCCGCAGCTGGCCTTCGACCAGGGTGCGGATCTCTTCTTCGGCGTCGGACAGCCCGGCGTCGTAGCGGGCCATGGCGGGGGAGAGCAGCCGGTTGTCGAACGCCGGGTCCGTGGCCGGGCCGGCCGGCGGGCACAGCAGCTGGCCGTCGGCGTCGCGCCCCGTCTCCGCCCGCTCGGCCGCCTCCTGGCCCGACCCGCCCGGCGGCGGGTCGATCCAGGCGAGCAGCGCGCCCAGATGCTGGTCCTCCAGCATGCTCTGCCCGGTGGCCCAGTGGCGGCTCAGCAGTCCCGTCATGGACAGCAGCAGACTGGCGCCCGGCACCCGGGCCCGCTCACCGAAATGAGTGAACCAGCGGCCCAGCAGCGGGACATGCGGCGGCGCGGGATACGGCGTCTCCGGCTCCTGCTCGGCCGTCCGCCGGAAGCGCATCGAGCGTCCCAGCAGCCGTACGAACTCGATGCCCGAGGCGCTCGGCACGATCAACTGCGGGGCATCCGCGCACAGTTCGACCTGCACCGGGACCCGCTTGCCGGTCTCCGGATCGGTCTCCTTGCGCTCCTCCCACTCGACGGTGTCCGCGAAGCCGTCCACATACGGCAGCACCGACTCCGCCAGCTCCGCCAGGAACGCGAACCGCAGCTCGCGGTCGCGCGGCTGCGGTACGGCCAGCAGCTGCGGCTTCTCACGGTCCGTACCGACCAGCATGCCCAGCGGGGCGCCGGCCTCGCCCGCGGTCGTGAGCGGGACGAGGACCAGCGGCCGTTCGGACAGATGGCGGTGGCGCGCCGTGGTCAGCGGCGCGGCGCGGCCCGCCGCCACCGCCTCCATCCGGGCCAGCGTCTCGATCAGGGACATGCCCGCTCCTCTGCCGCGGCGGCCAGCGCCTCGGCGCGCAGCGCGGCCGCCCGGCGCAGGGCGAGCACGGCCGGGTCGTCGGGGCCCGCGACGGGGCCGTCCGCGCGCTCGGGTCCGGCCGCCGTGAGCACCGCCTCGATGGTGTGCAGCCCGCCCAGCTCACCGCGCACCCCGCGCCCCAGCGACTCCACCGCGCCCTGCTGACGGGACCGCTTACGGCAGTGGAAGGCCAGCTCGCAGGAGGCCAGGCACTCCGGGGAGTAGGCCGCGTCGACCGTCTCGACGGCCGCGGTCAGCTCCTCGGCCGGCCGTGTCGGCGTCCTGCCGTCGTCCGCGAGCCGCAGATCGAAGGTGGTTCCCGGGGGGAGGGCGGCGGCGATCTCCTCGACGCGGGTGAGGCGGGTGAGCTGCCGCCGGGTCGTCGCGAGCTGTTTGCGGACGTCGACGGCCGCGGCGGTGGGGAGGTTGGAGAAGTCCTTCGGGCAGACCAGCAGCACCCGGTCGCGGACCCGCACCGTGCGCCCCGTCCGGGCGGTGACATGCCCGGCGACGTTCTCGAGCGCGAGCACGTACACCGCCGCCTGGCGGGCCGCCTCGCCCACCTTGGAGGCGTCCGCCGCGCCGTCGATCATCGGGAAGGACTTGATCTCCACGACCGTCCAGCTGCCGTCCGGATGCACCACCACCGCATCCGGCTCCACATAGACCGGCGAGCCGGCCACCTCGACGGCCAGCATCGGATGGTCCAGCAGCGCCCAGCCCCCGGCCGCGGTCGCCTCGCGCAGCGCCAGCGCCGTACGGGCCGCGCGGCCCTCGAGGCCGGCGGCGGACAGATCGGGGACGGCGACCTCCTCGGCCTCCGGTGGCGCGGTGCCCGTCCGGAGCCGCTCGTGCAGCAGCTGCATTAGGGCCGCGCCGCCGTCGGCCTTGACCCGTGACTCGAAGGTGATGCCACGCATGATCGCGAACTGGGACTGGCCGTATGTCGCGGGTGAGCCGAGCGCCTGCGCCAGCGCCCCCTTGTCGATCCCCGCGCCGTCCAGCAGCGCACGGCGCCGGCAGCCCGGGTTGGCGGCCAGCGCGGCCAGCGCACGGGCATCGAGCGAACGGGGCCGTACGCCGGGACCGCGCAGCTCGGCGAGCCTGCCCCGGCCGACGCCGGGAGGTGCCCCCATGCGCAGGCTCGGTGTCGGCGTCTGCTGCCCCGCCGGCGGAGCGGCCGCCGCGGGTCGACTGTCGCGGGAAACGTTCACCTGCGAAAGTCTCGCATCCGGCACTGACACGCGGGGCAACCCCCCACAGATCGGCGCCCGATGAGGTCCTGTCCCGGTGGCGGCGGCATCCCCGGTTACGGACATATCCACCCCGTGCGCGATGATGGAACCGAGTACCGCGGTCAACGCCGCCCGCGCCGAGAACACTCAACCACCAGTGATCAGCGAACGACCGAGAGATTCGGCGCACGACCGAGAAATTCGGCGAGAGGCGAGAGGCACGACCATGGCAGCGCGCATATTCCTGGCCCGGCACGGGCAGACCGAGTGGTCCCGTTCCGGCAAGCACACCGGACGTACCGACATCCCCCTCCTGGACGAGGGCCGCCGCGGCGCCAAGCTCCTGGGCGAGCGCCTGCACCGCACCCCCTGGAACGGCCTGCCCGACGTCGAGGTCCGCACCAGCCCCCTCGTCCGCGCGAAGGAGACCTGCGAACTGGCCGGCTTCGGCGGCCGGGCGCAGGACTGGGACGCGCTGATGGAGTTCGACTACGGCGCGTACGAGGGGCTGACCCCGGCCGAGATCAAGGCCGGCCGCCCCGACTGGCTCATCTGGCGCGACGGCGTCCCCGAGGGCGAGACCCTCGCCCAGGTGACCGCCCGGGCCGACGAGGTCATCGCCTGGGCCCGCGCCGCCGACCGCGACGTCCTGCTCTTCGCCCACGGCCACATCCTGCGTGCCCTCGGCGCCCGCTGGCTGGGCCTGGACATCTCCTTCGGCGCCCGCATCCGGCTGGACCCCACTTCCCTGTCGGTGCTCGGCTGGGCCTACGGGGAGCCGGCGATCGAGCGGTGGAACGACACGGGCCACCTGGGCTGACGGGGCGGAAGCCGCGGGGGCGAAGTGCGCGGCGAGGGCCGGGGCACTGCCGCCGCGGCAGCGCAACCCGGCCGGCCCGGTGTTCCTGGACGAGGGGATGCGCAGCCTGTACGCCGCCCGGCACGTCAAGGCGTGCGATGCGGCGGCCTGCCTCGGGCTCGGCTCCGGACGCCCCCGGCGACCCGCAGACGGCGGAGCTGACGGCCGAACCGACCGCATCCGGCCCCGAGTTCAGCGGTCAGAGCGCCGCCGCTCCCGCCGACGCATGCCGGTCCAGGAAGTCGGCGACCGGGCCGGTGCCCCGGTGGCCGTGGAGGGTGCGGGCGGTGCGGTCGAGCATCGTGCGGATACGGGCCGACTGGACCTGGTCCAGCAGGGCCAGGGCCCGCATCCCGGTTGCCGCGGCCTCCTCCGGGGCGCCGCTGTCCGCCAGATCGCCCGCCAGTTCCGCGGTGAACAGGGCGATGTTCCGGGTGAAGTGAGGGTCCTGCAGACTCACCGCACGGCGCGCGAAATCCGCCGCGCGCTCCCCCTTGCCCAGCGCCGACCAGCACTGCGCCGCCAGGCCCGCCAGTTCGGCCTCGCCGTAAAAGGTCATCCATTCGGGGTCGTTGTCCCGGTGCCCGGCCGCGAAGAGCCGCTCGGCCCGCGCCAGCGCCTGCTCGCAGCCCGTACGGTCCGCCAGCGCCGCCCAGCCGCCCGCCTCCCGCAGCGCCAGCAGCGACAGCAGCCGGGGCGAGCCGAGGTGCTTGGCGGCCTGCTGCGCGGCCTGGGCGGCGCGCACCGCCTCGCGGGGGCGCCCGGCATCGCGGGCCAGGAAGGCGGTGTTGCAGAAGGCGTGCGCCTCCAGGGCCGCGTCCCCGCAGACCCGTGCGGTGGCCAGGGCCTCGGCGTAGTGCGAGCGGGCGTCGTCGAAGCGGCCCGAGTCGTGTGCCAACCAGCCCACGGTGATGGCGAGTTCGCCCGCCCCGGAGTGCAGCCGGTCGGCGACCGAGCGGCGCTGGGTGCCGGCGTCCAGCAGTTCGTAGGCGGCCCGCAGCGGCGGGGTGGCGCGGCGGTAGATGCCCTCCGCGCCGTGCCGGTCGTCCAGCAGTCGGATCCGGCGGACGGCTTCCTCGACGGCGGTGGCCTCGGCCGCGCCGACCCGGCCGGCGGGTGCCCGGGGGCCGGGCACGGCTGCGGCGGCTCCGGTGGGGTGCAGGGCGCTGATGCCCAGGGCGGCCGCCGGGCCGCCGGTGATGAACGCGCGACGCAGCACGTCGCTCTCCTCGCAGATCTGGATACAGGTATCGCGGTGGTCGGGGTCGGGTGCCAGGGGCGCGGCGCTCACCGCCGTACGCGCCCCCCGTCCGCGTACCGTCTCGCGCGGCGCGAAGCCCATGTCCGGCAGCGCCAGACCGGGGAACATGTGCCGGAACACGCGCTCGTAGGCGTAGTTCGGGCAGCGGATCTCCCCGGACTCGACGCGGCCCACATAGCGGGCGTCGCACGAGACCTGCTCTCCGATCTCACGGGCGGACCGTCGGACCGCCGCCGCGAACTCGCCCGGGGACAGCCGGCCGCGCAGCTGTCGGAAAGCGGTGTTCGGGCGGGCGGGTACGGTGTGGGACGACGCTGATTCTGCTGGTGGCGACGCCATGGCGGACCCTCTCCGTGGCCTTTCCGTGCCATCTTGTGGCGGTGCCGCTTCCTGGCGGTGCGGCGGGGACGACCGTACCGGCTACCAGGGGCGCGATACCCAGCGTTTGGTCACAAACCGCCCATCTCACCTGTGATCCGCCATGAAGTGCCATCCTTTGCAGCGTTACGCCGCCGTAGCTGTTGACATGCGAAGCCGTTGAACTCGGTGTAAAGGGCGCGGCGCGTGCATGAGGAGGGGTTCTCCATGTGGGAGACCGGCGTGAGCAGAGGCGTGGGCGGATCCGGACGGGGCGCGCCGCAGGGGGGCGCAGCGCCGTGTGACCTCGTCACGGTGCCCGCCCGGCAGGGACTGGAGGCCGTCGACATCCTGCGGCTGCGGGACGGCGTCGGGCCGGTCCTGCACGACGGCGCCTGCCACACCCTCGGCTTCCTGGTGCCGCCGGGCACGGCCGACGGCTGGGACGTACCGGGCAGCGCCTGCACCCAGACGTACGGGCGCGGGCCGGTGCCGGGGGCGGTGTGCGACGGGGACGCGGTGCCGGAGCCGCCGGTGTCGGGCACCGGCTGGCTGGTGCCGCCGGAGGGCGCGTACGCCGACGCCACCGACCCGGCCGTGCTGCGGGCGGCGCTCGGCGAGGCGGCCCGCACGATCGAGGCCGTCGACCGCTGTCAGTGAGGCCGGCGGCCGGACGGGCTCCGGCTCACCGCTTCGAGAGGGAGTGCCCGCCCGGGGACGGCGCGGGCGAGCGGGCCGGCTCGGGCAGGGTGACCTGCGGCGGGGCCGGTTCCGCGGTGCGCGGCGCGGGCGTATCCGCCGCGGGCCGGCCCTGGGGGGCCTGCCGCCGGGAGGTCCGCCGCCCCGGTGCGGCGGCGACGGCCGTCTCGTAGACCGACATCAGCGACTCGGCGCTGCGCGCGATGTCATAGCGCTGCACCACCGGCGGGACCGGCAGCCGGCCCGGCCCGACGCGCCGCAACTCGCGCAGCGCGGTGGCCAGTTCGTGGACGACTGGGCTGATACGGCGGGCGCCCGGCGCCTGCTCGGCGGGCAGCTCGTCGACGGCCGGACAGCTGCCGTACAGGACGTGCAGTCCGGCGGCGAGCGCCTCCAGGACGGCCAGCCCGAACGCCTCGTCCTGGGACGGGGAGACAAAGACGTCCATGGCCGCCAGCAGCCCGGGAATGTCCGGCACCTTGTCCGGGCCCCTGCCCGGTCCCTTGCCCGTGCTTTCGGCGGCCGCCGCCGGTGCGTGGTCCGCGCGGCCCACCGCGCCCAGCAGATGAATCCGGTCGCCCGAGCCGAACTGCCCGGCCATCGTCCGCAGCATCTCGCGCTCCGGCCCCTCGCCCGCCAGCAGCAGGTGGACGCCGGAGAGCTGGGTGACCGCCCGGACCAGCACGTCGAACCGCTTGGCGGGGACGAGACGGCCGACGCCGCCGACCACGAAGGCATCGACCGGGATGCCGAGCCGGGTCCGCACGGCGGAGCGGACGAGCGGGTCGTGCCGGAAGCGGTGCGCCTCGATGCCGCTGGGCACCACATGGATGCGCGGCTCCGGTACGCCCCAGCGGCGCAGCCGGGCGGCGACGGTGTCCGAGACGGCGACCGTGGCAGAGCCGAGCCGTTCGGTGGCCCGGTAGAGGGTGCGCACGCCGCGGGTCAGCCGGCGGCCCTCGATCACCGCGTCGCCCAGGGAGTGTTCGGTGGCGACCACCGCCCGTACGCCGGCCAGCCGGGCGGCGATCCGCCCGTAGACGCAGGCACGGTAGAGGTGGGTGTGGACCAGGTCGTAGCCGCCGTCGCGGATGAGGCGGGTGAGGCGGGGCAGCGCCCGCAGGTCGCGGTTGTTGGTCATCCCCAGATGGGTGACGGGGGTGCCGTCGGCGCGGATGCCGTCGGCGACCGGGCCGGTGGGGGCACTCCCCCAGCTACCGCTGGGGGCACCCCCACCCCGGCCCTTGAGGCCTTGGGGGACGGTGAGCGTGACGACCTCGCACTGCGCCGGCAGCCGCCGCAGCAGCAGCCGCAGCTGCTGCTCGGCGCCGCCCGTCTCCAGGCCGGTGATGACATGCAGAACCTTCATCACGTACTGCTCCCCTGATATCCGAGCTGACAGAAAACTCCGCCGGGAATTCCGGGGCGGCGGTCAGTGCCGGGTGTCGGCCTGGACGAAGAGTGCGCCGAGCAGATATCCCGCATCCTCGGTGGTGAACCGGAAATCGAGACGGTCGCCTCCGGACCGCAGTGCGGGCCGGAGGTCGAATACGTCGGAATCAAATCCCAGAGTATTGCGATAAGCGGGCCGCCGGACGATGTCCCGGCCGAAATCCGTAACGGTGGAATTCATCACATCATTAGCCGGGTTGGCGGCATCCCAGAGTGCAATGGGAGTCTTTTCGTCGGCCGCGGCGGAGAGTTCGTCATTTCCGCTGCCGCGGTCCCCGTTGTATGCCAGTACCCCCGCGCTGCCACGTGCATTCGGCGGAATCCGTAGCCCTTTCAGGCTCACCGAAAGGGCACGGTGATGTGCATTCAGCGGCTGAAATCCGTCCCATAGTGTGATCCTGCGCAGCGGCTCCCGGGCATTTTCGTACGCGACGACCAGCGTCCAGCCGCCCCAGCCGCCGACCGGGGAATTCCCCCGCGCCGCATTCACCTGCCCCACCGTGTACGCGCCCGCGCCGCCGTCCCGCACCGCCGCGGTGACGTCCGCCGACGCCTGGAAACCGTCCGCGCCGGTGGTGGTGCGGCGGCCGGTCGGGGTGTCGGCACGCACCTCCTTGTACGGGCCGCCGGGCGCGGCGAGCAGCACCCGGCTGTTGTCCTCGGCCTGCTTCTGCTCGCCGGCCCGCAGGTTGCCGCCCCAGTACAGCCGGGCGTAGCTGACCTTGGAGCGGGGCGGCAGCTGCAGGTCGGCGCGGCTGGAGTTGTCGGTGCGGGCGTCGGCGTCGACGTCGATGTAGGTCATCCGGTAGCGGCCGTTGGAGCCGTAGCCGCCCTGCTGGACGGCCGTGCACGGCCCGGCCGCGCGGCCGGGCGACGAACCGCAGGTGACCGAGGAGTTGGCGGTACGCATGATGCCGCCGTGCTGTGTCGCGTGATAGCGCTCGGTGAACGGAATTCGTGCGGATTCCCCGGGAGCCGGTGCGGCAACCGCCGAGGACAGTGCGGCCGGCAATACCAGAGCCGCTAGCGCGCATACGGCGCCGCGCGCGCCGCGGTCCCTCGGCTTCCGCATGCCTGCCTCTTCCGATTCCCATAAGCCCCGCTGGGCTTCCGTGCAGTCTCCGGACGTCAATCAGCCAATAGGAGAGCACTCTGACAGAAAGCCTGTGGAAAATGGCGGCAGGCACGCCGGGTACCGGCCCGGCTGTGCCGATCGGCGGAATACCGCACCCGGCCGGGCCACGGGTAAAGGACCGGACGGGCGAATGTTTTCCCAGAAGGCGGAACGGCCGCATCCCCGATCCAATTCGTTCGTTGTGACCGATGCCCCATTCGTGAACTGAAAGGAGAAAGGTGATGAAGAGGCTCGTCAGGTCCGCCACCATGGCCACGGTCAGCTGCGCCATGGTGCTCGGCGGCGCGTCGATCGCCACCGCCCATGGCGGTGGCAGCCACCACAGCCACAAGGGCGGCTACGGCCAGCAGGCCAAGCACGGTCGTTTTGGCGGCCATGGTCACCATGGCCACGGCGGCGCGCACGCCCGCGGTGTTGCGGTGCACTCCCCGGGTTTCCTGAGCGGCAACCTCGTTCAGGTGCCGATCCACGTTCCGATCAATGTGTGCGGCAACACCGTCGACATCTTCATCGCGGTGCTGAACCCGGCATTCGGGAACATCTGCATCAACAAGTGATCCGAGCGCCGGTCCGGAAGAGCATCGGTCCGGCACGGGTCGTGGTGTGCTGCGGCGGGCTACCCGGGACATCGGTCCGGGGCGGCCCGCCGCTCCGCCCTGGGGCGGGGCCCGCGCCCGCCGGCGCACCGCCCCCGCCCGATACTGGTGGCATGGCAAAGAGCAGGCGCGGGCGCGGCGGCCCGGAATCCGTCACCGAGACGGTGGACGGCGGGGTCGCGGAGCTGCGGCCCGACCGGGACCGGCCGCGCGGCTGGACGCTGCTGATCGACGGCGCCCCGCAGTCGCATGTGGACCTCGACGACCCGGCGTACCTGGAGTTCTCCTACCAGCGCCGCCTCGGCCACATCGCCGACCTGGCCGCGCCGCCCGGCAAGCCGCTGCAGGTCCTCCATCTCGGCGGCGGCGCGCTGACCCTGGCGCGCTACGTTGCCGCGACCCGCCCGCGCTCCACCCAGCAGGTGGTGGAGATCGACGCGCCCCTCGTCCAACTGGTCCGCCGGCAGCTCCCGTTGGACAGCGGCTGGCGCATCCGGGTGCGCGGCGGGGACGCCCGCGCGGGGCTGGCGAAGGTCCCGGACGGCTGGGCGGACCTGATCATCGCGGATGTGTTCGGCGGGGCCCGTACGCCCGCGCATCTGACCAGCACCGAGTTCGTGGGGGAGGTGCGCCGGGTACTGCGGCCGGGCGGCTGTTACGCGGCCAACCTTGCCGACGGGCCGCCGCTGCGCTTTCTGCGGGGCCAGATCGCCACCGCCCGTACGGTCTTCCCCGAGCTGTGTCTGACCGCCGACCCGGCCGTCCTGCGCGGCAAACGCTTCGGCAATGCCGTACTGCTGGCATCCGACCGCGCGCTGCCGGTCGCCGAGCTGACCCGGCGGGCGGCCGGCGATCCGCACGCGGGACGGGTCGAACACGGCCGGGCGCTGCTGGACTTCTCCGGCGGCGCGGCACCGGTCACCGACGCCACCGCGGTCGCCTCACCGGCCCCGCCGGCCGCGGCCTTCGACTGACGAGGTGCTGACGAGGCGTCAACCGGTGGCGCCGGGTACCGTCCTGCACTCGGGGCCAGGCGGATCTAGGCGGCGCAGAGCTGCGGGCGCAGGGTGTCGTAGGCCCATCGTTCCCACCGCTCGGGTGACCACCCGCGCTCGCGCACGAACAGCAGATAGAGCTCCGGGCTGAGCAGCGCGAACAGCACGTCGGCGGCCTGCGCAACGGGGAGCCCTTCGCGCGCTCCCTCCTTGGCCATCAGGGCTTTCGCGGCGGTGGCCTGCACGGTGAACCGTGGGTCCTCGTCGTGCTGCCAGAGTTCGGCGACCTCGGGATCCATCGCGGCCGCGGTGTCGACCACCTTCATGATCGGCGCGATGCGTTCGAGGATTCCCCGTGTCCCGCGGAGGTGCGCGCGCAGGTGCGCATCGGCGGTCCCGGCGGCCAGGGCGTCGCGGAACCAGGGCCTGTCCATCGTTGCCACGGGCTCGTCGTCACCGGCGATGGTGGTGTCGACGAGCTCCTTCAGCAGGGTCCGTTTGTTGCCGAACACGAAGTAGATCGTCTGCACGGCGACCCCGGCCTTGTCCGCGACCTCCTGGAGCATCGTCGCGCCGTAACCGCGCTCCACGAACAGCTCGCGCGCGGCCTCCAGGATGCGCCGCCGCGTCTCCTGAGCCTTCAGGGCCCGCTTCCCCGCCCTCTTGACCTCACCCATGCCCGCACTCTATCTCTAGAGTTGAACACTAGTGACGAGCTCTAGTGACGAACTCTGGTGAAACTGAGGAGTGTCGATGCCATCCATCGCCAACACCCGGCACGCACAGGCGTGGAACGGCCACGAGGGGGCGCATTGGGCCGACAACCCCGACCGCTATGACACGTTGAACGGCGGATTCAACGACGCGCTGCTCGCCGCGGCCGCGATCGGCGAGCGCGACCGCGTGCTCGACATCGGCTGCGGCACCGGCCAGACCACCCGCCTCGCCGCCCGCCGGGCCCCCTTAGGGCAGGCCGTGGGGATCGACATCTCCGCGCCGATGCTGGAGCGGGCGCGCGCCACCGCCGCCGAGGAAGGCATGGCCAACGTGGCCTTCGAGCAGGGCGACGCGCAGGTCCACCCGTTTCCCTCCGGTGGCTACCACGTGGCCGTCAGCCGCGGCGGGGTCATGTTCTTCGCCGACCACATCGCCGCGTTCACCCACATCCACCGCGCGCTGCTGCCCGGCGGCCGGCTCGCCTTCATCTGCCCGCAACTGCCCGCCGACGACGGCGACTCCGCCCAGGTGTTCGGACCGGTGAACGCCCTCATCCGCGAGCCCTCTCCCGCGTCGCGGGGCATGATGTCGCTGTCCGACCCCGCCCGCATCCATGAGGTGCTCGGCGCCGCGGGATACGCCGAGGTGACGGTGGCCTCCGTCGAGGGCCCCGTCAACTGGGGGCGGGACGCCGACGAGGCCGTGGACTTCTTCTTCGCGATGGGCCCGGTGCGCTGCAACCTCGACGGCGTGCCCGAAGAGACCGTGAGGAAGGCCCGCGAGCAGCTGACGGCGGCGCTCCGGCCGTACGAGACCTCGGACGGGGTGTGCACGCGAGGCGCCGTATGGCTGGCCACCGCCCTCCGTCCCTGACCTCCGCCGCACCGCACACCGGCGCGGGGCCGCTCAACGGCCAGGACGCGGAACCCCTCGCCTAGGTGGCGTGGTTGCTCGTCTCCACCGTCGGCGGATGCCCGTTCCAGGTGCAGATCACCGACGTATGGGCGCCGCCGCCGGTGAAGTCCACCCGGATCCACTGGTCCTGCTTCCACACCTGCATCTCCCAGCCCGCGTTCGGGGTCGCCGAGACCAGCTCGGCGGACCGGGCGTCCATGTCGAAGACGACCCGGCCGCCCGCCGTGGCGTAGCTCTTGATCTGGCCGTCGGTGGCCGGCGAGGAGCCGCTCGGCGGGGCGGGGGAGGGGCTGTGGGAGGGGCCGCCGCCGCTGGAGCCGGAGGGGGACGACGACTTCGACGGCGTGCCGTCGGAGGGGGACGGGCGGTGTCCGGCCGGCCCGGACGGCTTGGGGCGGTGCGTGGAGGAGGCGCGTGGCGAGATCCCGCCGTCCGCCCGGTCCCCCGAAGCGGCCACCTGGTCGGAGAGCGGCAGCGCGCGCGGCGCGTCGTAGGCCGTACCGGACAGCACCGTGTGCACGCCGAACCACGACAAGGTGACCGCGGCGCCGGTTGCCAGCGTCCAGGCCAGCGCGTGAACCAGTCCTCGTTGCATTTGGCTCATACTGCACCACCGGCCCGCCCGGTTGCAGCCCGCGCGTGACGTCCGCCACCCCCGCCCGGCGTCAACCTCACGTAAAGGCACAGGCCCGAATGGCGTACGGTGCCGCCCATGGCACGTGTGCTCGTCGTCGAGGACGATCAGTTCGTTCGCTCGGCCCTCATCCGGCATCTGACCGACGCCTCCCACACGGTACGCAGCGTCGGCACCGCTCTGGAGGCGCTGCGCGAAGTGGCGCACGTAGGCTTCGACGTCGTCATCCTCGACCTGGGACTGCCTGATCTGGACGGGTCCGAGGCGCTGAAGATGCTGCGCGGTATCACCGACGTCCCCGTGATCATCGCCACCGCCCGGGACGACGAGGCCGAAATCGTACGGCTGCTGAACGACGGCGCCGACGACTACCTCACCAAGCCCTTCTCCGTGGAACATCTCTCGGCCCGGATGGCGGCCGTACTGCGCCGCTCCCGCGCGAGCGCCACCGGGACGGAACCCCCCTCCCGAGTGATGCGGGTCGGCGGTCTTTCCGTCGACCCGCTGCGCCGGCAGGCCGAACTGGACGGTGTGGCGCTCGACCTGACCCGCCGGGAATTCGACCTGCTGGCCTTCCTCGCGGAGCGGCCCGGCGTCGTGGTGGCCCGTAAGGAGCTGCTCGCCGAGGTGTGGCAGCAGGCGTACGGGGACGACCAGACCATTGACGTCCATCTCTCCTGGCTCCGCCGCAAACTGGGCGAAACCGCGGCCAAGCCCCGGTATCTGCACACCCTGCGCGGCGTGGGCGTGAAGCTGGAGCCACCGCTGTGAGATGGGCGCTGGTCAAGGTGGCGCTGGCGGTCACCGTGATGGTCGTGGTGGCATTCGCGATACCGCTCGGGCTCGTCGTCAAGGAGATGGCCCGCGACCGCGCGTTCTCCAACGCCGAGCGGCAGGCCGCCACCATCGGTCCGGTCCTCGCCATCACCACCGACCGCACCCAGCTCGAGCGCGCCGTCGCCAGCGCCGAGACCGGACCCGGCGGCCGGATCGGCGTCCATGTCCCGGCGAGCGGCAAGCACACCCACCCCGCCGAGATCGGCACCCGCCGCGCCGCGCGCGAGGCCGTGGCCGCCGCGGTCAAGCTCGGCCGGGCCTCCATCTCGCCCGTCCCCGGTGGCTCCTGCCTCCTCCAGCCGACCGCCGTCGCCTCCGGTATCGCCGTGGTCGAGGTGTTCGTCCCCGACGCCGCGCTCACCAACGGGGTCACCACCTCCTGGGTGGTGCTGGCCGGCGTCGGCCTCGCGCTCATCATCGGCTCGGTGGCGGTCGCCGACCGGCTCGGCACCCGGTTGGTGCGCCCCGCCGAGCGGCTGGCCGGTGCCGCGCACGACCTGGGCAAGGGCAGGCTCGGGGTACGGGTCGCCGAGGACGGCCCCAAGGAACTGCGCTCCGCGGCCATCGCCTTCAACTCCATGGCCGACCAGGTCGTCCAGCTGCTCGCCAACGAACGCGAACTGGCCGCCGACCTCTCGCACCGCCTGCGCACCCCGCTCACCGTCCTCCGCCTCAACGCCGCCTCGCTCGGCGACACCCCCGCCGCGGAACAGACCCGCGCCGCCGTCGCACAGCTGGAGCGCGAGGTCGACCAGATCATCCGCACCGCCCGCGAGCAGAAGGCCCACGCCCAGCAGGCCGCCGCCGTGGCGGGCTGCGACGCCGCCGAGGTGATCCGCGAGCGGATGGACTTCTGGTCGGCGCTCGCCGAGGACGAGGGCCGCACGGTCCGGGTGGCCGGCGCGGGCCGTCCCGTACGGATCCCCGTCGCCCGCCCCGAACTCGCCGCCGCCCTGGACGCGATGCTCGGCAATGTCTTCCGCCACACCCCCGAGGGCACCGCCTTCGCCGTCGATGTCCACAACGCGCAGGAGGCGGTGATCGTGCTGGTCTCGGACGCCGGAGGGGGCATCGACGACCCGGACGCGGCGCTGCGGCGCGGTCACGGCGGCGGCGGGGACGGCTCCACCGGGCTCGGCCTGGACATCGTGCGCCGGCTGGCCGAATCGACGGGCGGCGACGTCCGGATCGGCCGCTCGGTCCTGGGCGGCACCGAGGTACGGGTCTGGCTGGCGCTGGACGACGGGCAGGACCACCACGGCGTACGGCGCGGCCACCGGCTGCGGCGCAGGCTGGGCGCGCGGGGGCGGCGGGCGGTCCGGGCCGGCGGGGGCTCCTGACCACCCCTCTCACCCCCTCTTAACCACCCCCTTCCGCTTCCTTAAGGCGGCCATAATTCCGCCAAGTGCCGCCCCGATCCCGGCAATTGTCCGTTTCGCGGTCGCTAGCGTGCGGGACGCACCCGGATGCACCACCGGTGCAGGACCGGCGCACACCCCGTGCACCCAGCCCCCCACGTGACAGGCAGGCACCCCATGACTCCCTCGGTACACCGCCGGCGCAAGAGCCGTACCACCAAGCTGATCGTGACCGGCGCGGCCGCCGCGGTCGCGGCCGGCGGCGCATTCGCCATCGCCGGCTCGGCCATGGCGAACAAGGCACCGCAGACCGACGCCGCCCCCGCGAAGGCAGGCTTCGCCCCGTACGTCGACACGTCCCTCGCCCCCGCCTACGACCTGGTGGACACCGCCCAAAAGACCGGGGTGAAGACCTTCAACCTCGCGTTCATCACCTCCGGCGGCGGCTGCGATCCCAAGTGGGGCGGCTCCGGCGAGCTGGGCAACGACGCGGTGGCCAAGCAGATACCGGCCCTGCGCAAGGCCGGCGGCGACGTCCGGGTCTCCTTCGGCGGCGCCAACGGCTCCGAACTCGGCCTCGCCTGCACGTCCGCGGACGAACTTGCCGCCGCGTACGGCAAGGTCATCGACCGGTTCCAGCTCACCAAGGCCGACTTCGACATCGAGGGCGGCGCGCTGCCCAACACCGAGGCCAACACCCGCCGCGCCCAGGCCATCGCCCAGCTCCAGAAGAAGCACCCCGGTCTGGACGTCTCCTTCACCCTGCCGGTCATGCCCGAGGGCCTGACCCAGGACGGGGTGAACCTCGTCGCCGACGCCAAGAAGAACGGCGTCAAGATCTCCGCCGTCAACATCATGGCGATGGACTACGGCCCCTCCTATGACGGCGACATGGGCACCTACGCCACCAAGGCCGCCACCGCCACCCAGGGCCAGCTCAAGAAGGCCCTCGGCCTCGGCGACGCGGACGCCTGGAAGACGGTCGCGGTGACCCCGATGATCGGCGTCAACGACGTCCAGAACGAGGTCTTCAAGGTCGATGACGCCACCGAGCTGGTGAAGTTCGCCCAGGACAAGCACCTGGGCGGGCTGTCGATGTGGTCCTCGACCCGCGACAAGCCCTGCGAGGGTGGCGGCAACTCCGCCCAGCCCACGTGCAGTTCCATCGACCAGGCCCCGCTCGCCTTCACCAAGGCCTTCGGCGCCTACACCGGCTGACATCCCCCCGAGGCGGGGCGCGGCGGAACTCCCCCCACCCGCTGCGCCCCGCCGCCCTGTGCTGTCCTTGGGGTGTGCCGAAGCCGCCGCCACCCGCCCGCGAACCGTCCTTCGATGCCGTCCTCTGCGACCTCGACGGCGTGATCCGCTTCTACGACATGACCGAAGTGACGCGTCTGGAGGAGGCGGCGGGGCTGCCGCCCGGCAGTACCGCAGCGATCGGCTACGCGCCGGAGAACGACCTGCCGCTGCTGCTCGGGCAGATCACCCGGAGCCAGTGGGCGCAGTCGATCGTCCGCGGGCTCGCGCCCCGCGTGCCGCTGCCCCATGCGCGGGCCCTGGCACGCGCATTCAGCCGGGCGGATTTCCGGGCCGATGCACAGGTCGTGGACCTCCTGCGCCGGGCCCGTCGGCGCTGCCCGCTCGTGCTGGTCACCAACGCACCGCCGTGGCTGGACAACGATCTGGCCTCCCTCGGACTCGCCGACCTCGCCGACGGCGTCATCAACAGCTCCCGGGTGGGCATCGCCAAGCCGGACCGGCGCATCTACGAGATCGCGGCGCACCGCGCCGGGGCCCGTACGGACCGCTGTCTGTTCGTGGACGACCGGCCGGAGAACATCGAGGCGGCCGTCGCCCTGGGCATGACCGGCGTGCACTTCCGCGGTGCCGGGGATCTGCGCACCGCCCTCGCCCCGCTCCTCGGGTAGCCGCCCCGCCGCTTACGCGGCGGCCCCCGCCCCGCTCCGTACGGCCGCCCGGAACGCGATCGGGGTCGTCCCGGCCCGCCGCTGGAAGAACTTGCTGAAGTTGGTGGCGTCGGCGAAGCCCAGCCGGTCCGCGATCCGCGCCGCGGACTGGTCGCCGTGCGCCAGCAGCCGCTTGGCCTCCAGCAGGACCCGGCGGTCGATGAACTCCTTCGCGCCGACCCCGGCCCCGGCCTCGGTGGCCCGCGAGAGGGTACGGGGCGCATAGCCGAGCGTCCGCGCGTAGTCGGCGACCCGGCGGCTGCGCGTGAAGTCCCGCTCCACCGCGTCCCGGAAGCGCAGATAGGTCTCGCTCGCCCGGCAGGCCCCGTCGTCGTCCCCCGCCTGCCCGTCCGGATGCGCGGCCCGCAGCACCAGTACGGCCAGCAGATGCCGCAGCACCTCGACATGGATCTCGAGCGGCAGCCCGCCCAGCGCCCCGAACTCCTCGTGCAGCTGCCGCATCGCCGCGGCCACGCCCCGCGCCGCCGCGCCCTGCGGACGGCGTACGGCGGGCCCGTACCAGTCCTCCACCCGCGCCGCCGCCGCGGTCGCCGGGTCCAGAAAGCCGGACTCGAAGAGCACCAGCCGCCCCTCCGCGCCGGCCAGATCGCCGAAGTGCTGCACCTGCCCGGGGCGCGACCACAGCAGATCGCCCGGCGCCAGGACGTGCTCGCGGAAGTCGACGCTGTGCACCAGCCGGCCGACGTCCAGGAGCAGCAGGTGATGGAAGCCGGGCCGGTGAGGCGTGGCCAGCAGGCAGGCGTCCGCGCGCTCGCGCAGCTCGGCCAGCGTCAGCACCTCCACCCCGGCGAGCCGCCCGGCCAGCGCGGCGAACGCCACCTCCCGGATCTCCGGCACGGCCTGCCCGCCCTTCGGCCCTTCCTGTCGCTTTTTGACCATCGCCCGTCCCCTTGCTACCCCGAAATGTCCCGCTCCTGCCCCTAGCGTAGAAGGCGTCGGCACAACCGCTGACGGAAAACGGAAGTCCGTAGCGTCGGACGCAACCACAGCTGGGAGACCCCCATGTCCACCACGATCGCTCTCTTCGGGGCCAACGGCACCATCGGCAGCCGCATCCTGAACGAGGCCCTGCAGCGCGGTCACCAGGTCACCGCGGTCGTCCGCGACCCCGCGAAGATCACCGCCGGCCACCCGAACCTGACCGTGACCAAGGGCGACGTCCTCGACCCGGCGTCCGTCGCCGCCGTGGCCAAGGGCCAGGACGTGGTGATCAGCGCGGTCGGCGGCGGGGACGGACCGGGACACCTCGCCACCATCAAGCCCGCCGCCGAGTCCCTCGTCGCCGGTCTGCGCACGCTCGGCGACGCGGCGCCCCGGCTGATCTCCGTCGGCGGCGCCGGTTCGCTCCGTACCCCCGACGGCAAGCAGGTCTGGGACGCGGAGGGCCTCCCGGAGTTCCTGCTCCAGATCATGCACGCCCACGGCGATGCACTGGATCACTACCGCACCGTCTCCGACGTCCGCTGGACCAACCTCAGCCCGGCCAACATCATCGAGCCCGGCGAGCGCACCGGCGGCTACCGCACCGCCACCGAGGACCTGATCACCGACGACGAGGGCAACAGCCGGATCTCCGCCGAGGACTACGCCGTCGCCGTCCTCGACGAGGTCGAGCGGCCGCGCCACATCGGCGAGCGCTTCACCGTCGGCTACTGACGCTCCGTCCCGGCATTCCCCCGGAAACAGTCAAGGCCCCCGACCTGAGGTCGGGGGCCTTGACAGTGGGGTGAGTAACGGGACTTGAACCCGCGACATCCTGGACCACAACCAGGTGCTCTACCTGCTGAGCTATACCCACCATGACCGGTGCTGTGTGGTTCTTTTTCCCCACCGGCTGAGGAAAAGTGTACAGGGTCTTGAGGGGTGCTCGCTCCCGGGTTTCTCGGGCCCGGGAGCGAGCTGTGTCACTGCGGTGTGGCCTGCGGGTCGGCAGGCAGGACGTGCTTCGCCGCGATCGCCTTGGCGGTGTCGGAATCCGGGCCGGGCTGCGGCACGAAGACCGCCTCCCGGTAGTAGCGCAATTCCGCGATGGATTCGCGGATGTCGGCCAGCGCCCGGTGGTTGCCGCTCTTGTCCGGACTGTTGAAGTAGGCCCGCGGATACCAGCGGCGGGCCAGCTCCTTCACGGACGACACATCGACGATCCGGTAGTGGAGATAGCTCTCCAGCACCGGCATGTCGCGCAGCAGAAAGCCCCGGTCGGTGCCGACGGAGTTCCCGCACAGCGGGGCCTTCCCCGGCTCCGGCACATGCTGCTTGATGTACGCCAGCACCTGCGCCTCGGCGTCCTCCAGCGTCGTACCGCGGTCCAGCTCGTCCAGCAGCCCGGAGGCGGTGTGCATGGTGCGCACCACCTCCGGCATGGTGGTCAGTGCCTCGGCCGGGGGGCGGATCACCACATCCACCCCGTCGCCCAGCACATTCAGCTCCGAGTCGGTGACCAGCGCGGCCACCTCGATGAGCGCGTCATTCGCCAGCGAGAGTCCGGTCATCTCGCAGTCGATCCACACCATGCGATCGTTCATGCGTCTCACCCTACGGGGCGTTCCCGCTGGCTGGGCAGCACGGGGCGGCCCGCGCTGCGGGAGACGGGTGCCTCCGGGATCCGGGCGGCGAACGCGTCCGACGTCGGTTTCCCGGCCTCGCCCGCATCCGCGGCGGCCATCGCGGCCGCCGGACCGTGCCCGGCCACCGTGGCGAACCGCTCCGGACCGCCGTGCCCCAGCGGCGGGCGCTCCCCGCGCTCGCCCCGCTCCGGCCGCAGCGCGGGCTCCGGCGCACCGCTCTGCGGCCGGCGCGCGCGGTAGGCCGCGCGGTAGGCCGCGGGCGAGGCGCCCAGCTGCCGCCGGAAGTGGCCGCGCAGCGCGACCGGCGAGCGGAATCCGCAGCGCCCGGCGACCTCGTCCACCGAATAGTCGGAGGTCTCCAGCAGCCGCTGGGCCTGCAGCACCCGCTGGGTGATCAGCCACTGCAGCGGCGCGCTCCCCGTAAGGGAACGGAACCGCCGGTCGAAGGTGCGCCGGCTCATATAGGCACGCGCGGCCAGCGTCTCCACGTCGAACTGCTCGTGGAGGTGCTCCAGAGCCCAGGCGACGACCTCGGCCAGCGGGTCGGCGCCGATCTCTTCTGGTAAAGAGCGGTCGAGGTAGCGCTGGTGCCCCATGTCGGAGGCGGTCCGGCGCGGCGGTACGACCAGCCGGCGGGCCAGCGCATTGGCCGCGTCGGCGCCGTGGTCGGTCCGCACGATGTGCAGACACAGGTCGATGCCGGCCGCCGTCCCCGCTGAGGTGAGCACATCGCCGTCGTCGACGAAGAGCTCGCGGGGATCGACATGGACGGACGGATAACGCTTGGCGAGCGTCGGCGCGTACATCCAATGGGTGGTGGCCGGACGGCCGTCGAGCAGTCCGGCTGCGGCGAGGACGAACGCCCCCGTGCACAACCCGACGATCCTGGCCCCTTCTTCATGCGCGCGGCGCAGCGCGTCGAGCGCGGCGGGCGGCGGGGCCTGGGTGATGGAACGCCAGGCCGGTACGACGACCGTCCCGGCACGGGAGATCGCCTCCAGCCCGTAGGGGGCGGAAAGTTCGAGCCCCCCGGTCGTGCGCAAAGGCGCATCTTCGCCCGCGCACACAAGTAGCCGGTACCTCGGAACGCCTGCGTCTTGGCGGTCGATGCCGAAAACCGAGAGCGGAATGGAGCTCTCGAAAATGGGGCCGCCACTGAAGAGGAGCACCGCGACTATTTCGCGGCGTCGACGGGCGGCAAGCTTGCGTGCGGCATCTGGTACGGCAGCGGAGTCCTGGCTCATGGCACTTACTGATCGTTTCAGAATGCGGTTCGTAGTCGTCGCAAGCAGATGATGGAGCAGGCGAGTTCGAGTAGTGCCTGGTGGAGGTCTGCGCGTATCTCG